>JASHWW010000003.1 GCA_030043855.1 Thermoplasmata archaeon | reverse complement strand
ACTCCGGGCCCCGGCTCCCTCCGGACGTCGTCCGTCTCCCTGCGTACCTTTTCTCCGCCGGAGCCCGTCCGCCGACGTGCCGCTCGAACGCCGGCAGATCGAGCTCTCCGTCGAGCGTCCGCTCGGTCCCGATCGGACGTCCGACGGGTCGGTGCACTTGACGGCCCGCTTCGAGATCCCGGCGGGGTCCGCGGCTCCGACCCCGTCCGAGCTCGCCCGGGCGCTGGACGAACTGAAGGCGGACCTCGACGCGCTCGTCGGGACGCCCCTGGCCGCACTCCCGGCACGACGGATCGACCGCCCGCTCACCGAGCTGGTGGAAGCGTACCGTCCCCGGCAACGCGAACTGGTCGACCTCCTGCGCGACGACGGCGAGATCACCGACGTCGAGCACGCGCGCCTCGCCGAGTACCTGGATGGGGGGGTCGCGGCCCGGGCCCCCGAGCCCCGCCTCCCCGAGCCGCCCGCCGACCAGCCGATCGCCGCCGTCCCGATCGCGGCGACCTCCGCCCCGGCGCCCGCCCGATCGGTCGACGAGCTCCTGCGGACGTACCAGATCACGTCGCTCAAACAGGCCGGCGCGGTCCGCGCCCGCCGACAGATCTCGTTCTCGGAGTACATGGCGCTCAAGCGCCACTTCGAGGGCGACGCGGCGCCGCCGGTGCGGTCCCCCTAGGGCGAAGGGTTCTTCGGCGGCGTCGGGGCCGGGCAGAGGGCGATCGCGAGCAGGCCGACGTCGGTGATCCCGGCGCGCATCCCGACGGCCCGCATCCGGTCGCGGGGGACCTTCGCGTCCGGGTCGGTCGGCGCCCCGAGCACGGCCCCCGCCGGCACCTGCGGCGATCCGATGCTCCCGGCGGTCCGGAACAACCCGACGCTCATCTCCCGGCGCCGGAGCGTCTCGCGCGTCCGCACCAGGAACCGCTGGAACGCGTCGAGGTCGTCGGCGCCTTCCGGGACCTCGAGCGTCAGCATCGCGAACGCGGCGAGTCCCTTCGTGCGCCCGTCGGGGCGGAGCGGCTCGGCCCGGAGCAGCTCCTCCGTGCGCGCCGCGAACCGGTCCGCGGCGTCCTCCGGCGGACCCGGGAGGTCGAGGAACGCGAGTCGCGAAGTCCACCCCCGGTCGAACGCCGCGTCGGCCGCCGCCCGAAGGGCGTCGGTGGGTCCGGCCACCCGGACCGGGCGGGCGGCGATGACCGTCGCGCTCGGAGCATCGGTGGCGAGGAGGGCCCGCGCCGGAGGCGGGAGCGACGTCGCGACGCCGATCCGGTCTGCGAGCGCCCTCGCCTCGGTGCGCTCCTCCGCGGCGACCGGTCGCATCGGGCCCCCGCCGAGCCGCGCGGCGCCGTCGCCCCGGTCGACCAGGAACGTCGCCACGTCCCCCTGCGCGATCCGGGCGGCGAGACGACCGCCGGCGGCCCCCGTTCCGAGCACGCGGGCCAGCAGTCCGACCTCCGCCGAGGTCGCCCCCGCCGCGTGAGCGGAGGCGAGCAGGTGGCCGAACTCGTCGGCCGTGAGCCCCGGGGGCGGGGCCACGAGCGCGCGGTTCGCACCGGGCGAGAGCAGCACCAGGAACAGATCCCCGTCCCGCAGGTCGGCGACCATGTCGAACGCCGCGGCGATCGCCTCGGGCGAGGTCGACGCCGGGCCGAAGCCGGGCGGGGTCCGCACGGCCCGGAACGGCAGCTCGGGCGGGATCGGCTCCGGCGAGGCGAGGAATCCCTGGGTCAGACGGTCCCCGAAGACGTGCAGCGCGGCCAGCGCCATCGAGGAGGCGGCGTTCCCGGCGGCGAAGAACGCGACCTCGCGGTACCGGCCGTCGGCGACGAACCGGTTCCCGACCCGCAGGCTCCCGGACTCGCGTCGGAGGACGAGGCGGACCGACCGGTAGGCGTCGGCGGCGGTGATCGCCGCCCGGAACGACGCCGCCTGGACCGGGTCCGGTCCCTTCGGGTCCGGTTCGCCCGGCGGGAACGGATCCCACGGGAACGGGCCGAGCACGCCCGCCGGAGCGGTCGTCCGGGGGAAAACGGTGGCGGGGGCCGTCAGCCGAGCTGGAGGCGCTCGACGGTCGTGGGGGCGGCGGGGCCGAGGAACCGCCCCGGCGAGAACTCCGCGGGGTCGAGGTCGACCGCCTCGCCGAGGACCGCCGCCGCCACCCGGCGGGTGGCCGCCGGCGCGAGCATGAACCCGTGCCCGCCGAATCCGTTGGCGTGGACGAAGCCGGCGAGCCGGGGGTCCGCCCCGACGATCGGCAGACCGTCCGGCGTGTCGTCGTAGAAGCCGGTCCACGCCCGCAGCACGCCGAGGGCCCCGAGTCGGGGGAGCAGTCCGACGAGCGCCCCCGCCATCCCGGTCAGGAACCGCGGAGAGCTCGGCACCCCGCGCGCCGTGCCGGGCGGATGGGGGACGGTGACGCCGCCCACGATCTCGCCCCGCATCGTCTGGCTGAAGTACAGGCCGTCCGACGCGCGGACCACCATCGGGTCGAGGAACGGCTTCGACGGCTCGGTCGCCAGGATCTCGTGCCGGGAGGCGACGTTCGGGACCTCGAGCCCGGCCGCCCGCGAGACCTCCCCCGACCATCCTCCGGCGGCGTTCACGACGGTCGGCGTCGCGACCGTCCCGTCCGAGGTCGCGACCCCCGCGACCCGGCCGTCGCGGACGACGATCGCGCGGCAGTCGACGCCGAGCGCCACTTCGACGCCGAGGCGTCGAACGGCTTCGTAGACGCCCCAGACCGCCGGGAACGGATAGAGCGTCCCGTCGGAGCGGAGGTACGACCCGCCCACCACCGCGCCGGGCGCGAGACCGTCGAGGCGGGCGGCGACCCCGTCGGCGTCGAGGATCTCGGACGGGAGCCCCTCGGCACGGACGATCGCGTGCACGCGTTGGAGACGGGCGAGTTCGGTCGGCGTGTCGGCGAGGAACAGGTACCCTCCCTGGCGGAACCAGATGTTGTACCCGAACTCGGAGGAGAACCGACGGTAGTCGGCGACCGCCTCGCGGGCGAGGCGGATCGTGGACCGGGTCTCCCACTGCTGCCGGACGCCCCCCCCGTTCCGGCCGGAGCCGCCGTTGGACAGGAATCCGCGATCGACCACGAGGATCGGCCCGGCCCCGGCCCGCGCGAGGTGGTACGCCGTGAACAGACCGACGATCCCGGCCCCGACGACGACGACGCGGTAGTCGCCGCGCGCGAACGTCATGGGGCCGGCTCTCCCGCGAACTCCTCCCGCAGGGCGGCCAGGGCGGCGAGCGGGGTCGGGTGGACCGGCGGGCGCTGCGTGATGTAGCCGACCTCGGGCGGCGTCCGGCCCTCGAGACGGGCGAGCGTGAGGAGCGTTTCCGGGAGGCAGTAGCGGCCCTGGCAGAGTCCGGTGCCGACGCCCGTGTACCGCTTCACCACCTCCACGCCGCGGTAGCCGGCCCGGTGCGCCTCCTCGATCTCGGCGACCAGGACGTCCTCGCACGGACACGCGACCCACCGGCCCGGCCGCGGTCCGCCGAGCAGCTCGCGGTAGTACCCTTCCAGCTCCGCCGGGCCGTCCGCCGGGATCCAGCGCGGGGCCGGTCCGTCGAACGGCGCGCCGAGCGCGGCCTTCGCGGCGCGCTCGCCGCTCGTCGCGACGTCGTCGCCGACGACGCCCGCGACGGTCCCCGCGGCGAACAGGCCGGGGACCGAGGTCGCTCCCGCGTCGGTGAGCTCGGGGAAGTACGCGCCCGCGCCGCCCCGCCACCGCATGCGGGCGCCGGCCTGGAAGAACAGCTGCGGATGCGGGAGCCGGCGATGGGCGAGGACGACGGAATCGCACTCCACGTGGAACGGGGCGCCGCCACCGCGGGACTCGAGACGGACCGAGCGTACGCGGCGCCGTCCGGTGACGGACCGGAGCAGAGTCCGCGGATAGAGCGGCACGCCGAGGTCGGAGGCGCGACGAACCACCTCGGGGCGGATCTCGCCCGGGGCGACGACGGCCACGACCGACTCGTGCAACCGGTCGATCGTCGTGGCCGCCCGGTCTCCGCCTCCGAAGACCACCGCCCGGCGGAGTGGACCGGCCCCCGGGGCGGGGGTCAGCGCGAGCGCCCCGTCGGCGGTGACGACGCCGGGGCGATCGGCCCCGCCGAACCAGAGCGCGGCGTCGTACCCGCCGGTCGCCACGATCACCCGGCGGGCCCGGATCGCGAACCCCCGGGCCGGCTCGGTGAATCCGACCAGCGAGAACGCCCAACCGCCGTCCGCGGACGGCGGCGGCAGGAAGGTCGCCGTGGAGCGGGCGAGGAGTTCGGCGCCCGGAACCTCCGGCACGCGAAGCCCTCGGTCGACCACCAGCGGCCGCTCGCCGGCGTCCACGAGCGCGCGCGCGGCGGCCCGACCGGCGGGGCCGGCACCCACGATCACGGTCGTGGCCGTGCGGACGTCCGGGGCGGACGCCAGCGCCCGCGCCGCCTCCGGGGAGGGCGGCCCACTGTAGCCGGAGAGGCGGCGCACGACGCGCTGGTAGAGGCCGGTCAGGAACGCCGGCCGCCGGAATCCGTGGAGCGTGTCGATGCCGGACGGGAACGCGGTATCGAGCACGCCGAGCAGGTCGAACCGGGGCGACGGCCAGGCGTTCCCGTTCTCCACGACGTCGCCGGACGCCACGACCTGGCGGCACGCCCGGACGTTCGGCCGTCCGTTCACGCGGACCAGGCACCCGGTGCACTGGCCGACGCCGCACAGCGGACCGCGCGGACGGTGGTACCGCGGCGAGCGGACCACGGACGGCAACCCGTCGTGGGCCAACGCTTCGAGGATCGTCTCCCCGTCGCGGGCGGTCGTCGGGCGTCCCCGCCACGAGAATCGACGCTCCGTTCCGCTCGCCATCCGGACCGCTCGGGAGCACTTCGCCGCGGGCTCTTGATGTACTGTCGGAGCCCGGGGCGCGCCCTCGGCCGACGGCCCGGCAACCGAGGCTATATAGAGAATGGTCGGTCGGCCTGCCTACGGAGTATGCGGTCGAGCGGCGGCTTCCACGGACGTCGGATCCAGAAGACCGGCGGCTCGACGTTCATCATCTCGCTCCCGAAGAACTGGGTCACGGCCCGCGGGCTCGGGCCGGGGGACGTCCTGTTCTTCACGCCCCGCGCGGACGGGTCGCTCACGGTGTTCGCCGAGACGGCCGGACCGGCCGAGGCGGAGCGCCGGGTCGTCGAGGTCACGAACGAGATGGACGACGAGCATCTCTTCCGGCGACTGATCGCCGAGTACATCGCCGGCTACCCGCTGCTCGAGATCCGGACCCGCGGGCGGATGAACGCCCGCACGCGCGAGGTCGTCCGGAGCTTCGCGCAGCGGATGATCGGGCCGGAGATCCTGGAGGAGACCGCCGAGTCGGTGATCCTGCAGGACGTCGTCGGCGCCAACCCGCTGCCGATCCCGTCGATCGTCCGGCGGATGCACCAGATGGTCCGGGCGATGCAGGCGGACGCGATGGCCGCGTTCCGCGGGCGGGACGTCGCGATCGCGCGGGACGTCGTGGAGCGGGACTGGGAGGTCGACCGGCTCCACTGGTTCCTCGAGAAGCAGGTGACGAGCGCGCTGCGGGACGCCCGCATCCTGGCGACGCTCGACCTCACCCTGCCGGAGTGCTCGACGTACCTGCTCGCGTCGCGCGTGCTCGAACGGATCGCCGACCACGCGGTCCGGATCGCGGAGACCGTCTCCATCCTGGGGAAGGAGCCGCTCCCGTCGAAACTGGTCGATGCGCTCGACCGGATGGCGGGGCGTGCCGCGGCCGGTCTCGTCGACGCGCTCGACAGCCTCGACACGCGGGACATCGCGAAGGCGAACGAGGTGATCGACGCCGCGCACGTCCTGATGAAGGAGCGCGATCAGATCCTCCACGAGCTGACGTCGAAGCGCGGGCGGCTCGCGGTCGCCCTCGCGTACGTCCTCGAGAGCCTCGAGCGGAGCGCCTTCTACGCGAGCGACCTCGCGGAGATCGCGATCAACCGGGCCGTCGAGTCGCCGGCCCGCCCCGCCGAGGCGCCGGCGCGGGCCGCGAAAGTCGCCGCACCGTCCGCCTGACGGGGTCTACGCGGGACGACCGCCGGCGACCGTCGTGAGGATCGATTCGACGTCGTCGGTCGAGGGAACCCTCGGGTTCGCGAGGACCGCAGGGGAGCGCAGCGTCCGGGCGACGACCGTCGCGCGGTCGACGGACCAGTCCCCGACCGCGACCCCGGCCCGGACCAGGTCGGTCGGGAACCGGAACGAGTCGGCGAGGCGCCGCAGTCGCTCCGGCACGGTCCCCCGTCCGGGATCCCCGGGGGCCGAGGTCGCCGCCGCGAGCGCTTCGACCCGCTCGCGAGCGCCGGGACGGTCGAACTCCAGCACGGTCGGGAGCACGATCCCGAGCAACCGGCCGTACGCGATCCCGGTCGCCCCGGTGAGCGCCCGGGCGAGGGCGTGCGCGAGCCCCCGCTGCGCGTTCGACGCGGCGAGTCCGGCGAGCGTCGCCGCGGTGTGGAGGGCCGTCTTCGCGTCGGGGTCGTCGCTCCACCGCAGCGCGTGCGGGAACCGGAGGAGGACCGTGCGGGCGGCGTCGAGCGCGAGGGCATCGGAGATCGGGTTCGACCACGCGGAGAGGTACGCTTCGGCGGCGAGCGCGAACGCCTCGAACGCGCCGTCGAGCCGGAGCTCCGGGGAGAGGTCGCGCGCAAAGCCGTCGTCGACCAAGGTCCACTCCGGGATCAGGCTCCGGTCGGCGATCTCGAGGGGACTCCCGTCCTCCGCCACGAGGTCGGCGGTCCAGCTCGCGTCCGCCCCGCTCCCGCTCGTCGTCGGAACGGCGACCAGGCGGGATCGCGGCGAGGGTCCGAGGTCGAGCACCGGAGGGGGCGCGGCGAGCGAGAGGGTCGGTTGCTCGTAGAGGAGACGGGCCGCCTTCGCGGCGTCCAGCGTCCGGCCGCCGCCGACCGCGACGATCCAGTCGGGGCCGACGCCCCGCAGGCGGTCGGCGAGCGCCCGAACCTCACCGAGGCCGTCCGGGGCGGTCGGGGCGACGATCCGTTCGACCGTCGCATCCCCCTTCGCGAGCTCCTCGACGATCCGACGGTCCCCGTTCGTGCGGGCCACCGCCGCGTCGACGACGACCGCCGCCCGACGGGTGCCGAGGCCGCTCAGCTGCTCGATCGCGCCCGGACCGAGCGCGACCCGCGGGGCCGTGAAGTACGCCACCACGCCCGTCGCCCCGGATCGCCGGTCAGCGGGCCGACCCTTCGCGGCAGCGAAGGCACGTGCCGGTCAGGGAGAAGGCGATCCGATCGACGCTCCAGCCGTCCGGGTGCTGCGCCGCGAGCTGGGTCAGGAGGTGTCGGTCGAGCTCGGTCAGCTCGACGCTCTGGATCCGACCGCAGACGCGACAGACGACGTGCCCCCGCGGGTCCTCCCCCAGGTCGACCTGCGGTCCCCGGGGGACGACGGTGACGATCGGGCGTCGGGTCGCCGCCCGCGGAGGGCGGCGAGCGGTCGGGGTGCGACGTGCCCGGCGGGCCATCGCG
>JASHWW010000046.1 GCA_030043855.1 Thermoplasmata archaeon | reverse complement strand
GGGGCCGAGGACCCGGACGTCCTCCGGCGGCTCTACGAGCTCGACACCGAGATCACGTACGACGAACCGCGGTCCGACCCGATGACCCCCCTGACCCAGGCGGTCTGGGAGCAGTACAACGTCCGTCTGCCGGGCCAGACCACGGCGGACTTCCAGATCGCCCGGCGAGCGGGGGAGTACGTCGGCCTGTCGTACGGCCGTCCGCTCCAGGGCGAGCCGGGGGTGTTCCAGCAGGCGTTTACCGGGGTGCGACGCGCCGCGCGCGGCCTCGGCGTGGCGACCGCGCTCAAGCTGGCGCTCATCGAGGTCGTTCGAAAGGAGGGGTACCCTCGACTGCAGACCAGCAACGACTCCCGGAACGCCCGGATGTGGGGCATCAACCAACGGCTCGGGTTCGTCCGGACCGAGACCCGCATCCTGTGGGGCCGCGACGTCCCGCCGACCGGATCCCCCTGACGAGCGTCAGCGGACCCCGACGACCCGGCCGTCCGGGTCCACGTCGATCGTTTCGGCGGCCGGATTCGTCGGGAGCCCCGGCATCGTCTCGATCGGTCCGAGGTATCCGACCGTGAACCCCGCGCCGGCCGACCTCGTCCACCGGTCGAGGGTCACCGAGAACCCCCGCGGGCGATTCCGGCGATGCGGGTCGTCCGAGAGCGACGAGGGGGTCTTCGCGACGCAGATCGGGCCGTCGAGCTCCCGGATCGCCGCGAGCTGCTCGAGGTCGCGGGTCGCTTCGTCCAGGACCCGCACGCCGTCCGCCCCGTACAGCCGAGTCGCGATCGTCCGCAGCTGCTCGAGGGGTGGGGTGCCCGGGGGGGAGAGCGGTCGACTTCTCCGTCCGAGAGCGAGCAGCCGTTCGACGGACCGGGCCAGGTCCACGCAGCCGTCCCCTCCCTGTTCGAACGCCCGGGATTCGACCAGCTCCACGCCGCGGCTCTGGCAGAACGATCGCACCCGTTCGGTCTCCTCGGGGGTATCCCCGGGGAACCGATTCAGCGCCACCACGGCCGGCGGTCCGAGCGCCGCCAGGTTCGCCAGGTGCTGGTCGAGGTTCTCCAGCCCCCGCTCGACGGCCGCGAGGTCGGCGGATGTCGCCGCCTCGTCCGTCGCTCCCCCTTGGTAGCGGAGGCTGCGCAGCGTCGCTACGAGGACGGCCGCGTCGACGTCGCGGTCGAGCGTCGGAGTGACGATGTCGACGAACTTCTCGGCACCCAGCTCGGTCGCGAACCCCGCCTCGACGACGCAGACGTCCGAGGTCGCGAGCCCGAGCTCGATCGAGAGCCGGCTCGACGTCCCGTGCGCGAGGTTGCCGAACGGCCCGCCGTGGACGAGCGCCGGCACCCCCTCGGCGGTTTGCACGACGTTCGGCTCGAGCGCATCGCGCAGGACCGCCGCCATCGCCCCGGCCGCGTGCAGGTCGGACGCCCGCACGGGGTGGCCGTCGGAACCGAACCCGACGAGGATGCGACCGAGCCGCTCCTTCAGGTCGACGTAGTCGCGGGCGAGCGCCAGGATCGCCATGACCTCGGAGGCGGCGGTGATCACGAACGTCCCGTCGTGGACCGCCGACCGGGGGTCCGCGGCCCGACCCACCGTCACGTGGCGGAGGGCCCGGTCCTCGATGTCCACCGTCCGGGGCCAGTGGATCCGCTGCGGATCGATCCCGAGCGGGTTGCCATGGAAGACGTGGTTGTCGACCATCGCGGCGAGCAGGTTGTGCGCGGCCGCGACGGCGTGGATGTCGCCGGTGAAGCCCAGGTTGATCTCGGCGACCGGTTCGATGGTGGACCGGCCCCCGCCGGTCGCGCCGCCCTTGACCCCGAAGGTCGGTCCGAGGGACGGTTGGCGGACGCAGGCGACCGGCCGTCGGCCCAGGCGGGCGAAGCCGTCCGCGAGCCCGATCACGGTGACGGTCTTCCCCTCGCCGTGGCGCGTGGGCGTCATGCCGGTCACGAGGACGAGCTTCCCGGGGCGCGCGCGATCGGCGCGCGACCGAACGGCCGCGACGGAGACCTTCCCCGCGCCGGCGCCCGCGGGCCGGATCTCGTCGGCCGAGAGGCCCAGCGCCGCTCCCAGGTCCGCCACCGTCCGCATCGGCCCGACGACGAGGTCGGGTGCGGACATCAAGCTGGCTCCGCGTCGGCCGGCGACGGCGAGTCCAAATACTCCCGAGTCGGCTGACGATGGCGTGGGAGCACTGGCCCCGCTGGCCGACGATCCCGCCGCCGGCCGTCGACTCGCTCGCGACGCGGTCCTCGCGCGGGCCCTGCCGTCGGAGGATCCGCAAGAACTGACGCGGAACGTCGAGGAGGCGCTCGCCTCCGACCCGCCGCCCGGACGGCTCTGGACCGTCGACGGCCGTGCCGTCGGCATCGGGGTCTGGCAACCGGCCGGGACGCTCGGGCTGGGCGTCGGCCTGCTGTACCTCGAACCCGGCCGGCGGAGCGTACCGGAGTATCGGGAGATGGTCGTCGGGATCCGGGACCGCGTCGGCCCGATCGTGTTCCTGCCCGGGGGGCTTGCCGGACTCTCGCGCGACGAGGAGGCAGGCCTGATGACCGGACTCGGATTCGCGCCGTTCGGGCGGATGGAGATGCGATTCCCGGCCGATGGGGAGGTACCGGCCCTGGTGGCACCGAAGACCGGGGGTCTCCGGTCGGCCCGACCGGAGGACGAGCCGGCGCTCGCCCGACTGCACGGGGTCGCCTACGGCTCCCAGTTCGACCGGTTCTTGTTTCTCTGCGATCCCGAGCCCGACCGGGACGCCGTGTTGCAGATGCGCGACATCCTCGGAGGGACGTATGGCCCGTTCCTGCCGGACGATTCGACGCTCGTCGAGGTCGACGGCGTCGCGATCGGTGCCTGCCTCACGGTTCAGCGGCCGACCAACCGCCTGATCGCCGACGTCATGGTCGACCCGAAGTACCAGGGGCACGGGATCGGCCGCGCGGTTCTGGTCGGTGCGCTGCGGGCGATCCGGGACCATGGGGTCCGCGACCCGGTTCTGAACGTGACCCTGGGGAACACGCCCGCGGTCCGCCTCTACGAATCCGTCGGGTTCCGCCGGTCCCTCGGGCCGAGCTCGGAGTGGTACAACACGGCGATCGTTCCGATCGCACCGGGCGACGGTTACGCCTTGGCGCCGGCGGGGATCAGGTCCTCGCCGACCCCCTCGGGCGCGTAGCCGAGGCGGCGGAGCGCGCCGAACCCCAGCAGCATCCCGACCCCGAGGACCGCGATCGCGGCCCCGGCGAGGAGGTACGTCCCCTGGACGCCGACCGCGAGCGTCAGCAACCCTCCCGCGTACTGTCCCGCCGGCACGAGCGAATAGCTCCCGACCTCGTCCGCGGAGAAGACGCGGCCCATCATCTCGTCGGGGACCGTCGCCTGGACGGTCGAGAGGAAGACGGTCGTGATCATCCCGGGCATCATCCCGTAGACGAAGACGATCGGCAGGGCGAGCCAGACCGTCCGGACCATCCCGAGGGCGAGGAGCGACAGGCCCATGCCGAGCGTCAGGAGGATCATGATCCGGCCCGCGTGCGGTTCGAAGCGGACCCGGCCCACCACGAGGAAGCCGGTGGCACCCCCGACGGTGGCGATGGCGATGACGGCGCCGTACCAGATCCCCTGCGACAGCCCCAGCCAGGTGGCGACATAGAGGGCGAGCTCGACCAGGGCGACCGCCGAGAGGAAGTTGACGAGCAGCGCCGCGACCGTCATCTCGAGCAGCTCGACCCGTCGGACGAGGTAGGCGAAGCCGGCCCGGGCCTCCGCCCAGACCGACCGGGGCGAAGCTCGCCGCACGACGGAGAGGTCGACGTCGACGCGGAGCAGCGCGACCTGGGTCGCGACCAACAGCGCCAGCGGCACGACGAGCGCGTCGACCGACGGAGCGAGGGTGAGGATCGCCCCGACCACGACGGTCCCGATCGCCGCGGCGATCGCGGCGAGGGCGTAGATCAGGCCGTTCCCCCGGCCGAGCTCGGCCGGCGGTACGACCTTCGGCACGGACGTGTTGAAGGCGGGGCGAAAGAGCGTCGAGGAGACGGTGACCATCGCCCAGAGCGGGAACAGGAGCAGGACCCACACCGGCAGGTAGAAGCCGTTCGGGATCGGGAGGCCGACGGCGGTGGCCGGAGCGAGCAGCAGGTCGGCCACCAGCCCGACGACGGCGACGATCGCCAGCAGGTTCACCGCCCGCATCAGACGGCCGCGGTCGTGGCGGTCGGCCAGGGCGCCGGCGATCAGCGCGGTTCCCAGGGTCGGCAGCGCCGACGAAAGTCCGAGGAAGGCCAGGGCCAGCGCCCCGTAGGTCGACCGGTGCGCCGCGGGGTAGGCGAACGTGATGTCGAACAGCAGCACGACGAGGATCGTCGCGGGCGCGGCGAACTGCAGCGCCCCGGCGACGAGCAGCGCGGGGAACGAACGACGACCGAGGAGCTGTCCGTAGCGGCTCAGGGGACCGCCCTCCCGCGGGCCGACCCGCCCTCTCCGCGATAAGCCTATCGCGGAACGCGGCCCGTCCTCGGGCGGTGCTTAAGCCCGCGCCGCTCTGCGTTCGCCGAGCGTCCCGTGCGGCTCCTCCATCGCGACGCCACGACCGGCCAGCTGCGACTGCGCCTCGAGACGCCGAGCGACCTGTGGAGGATCGCCCGGTTCGTCCATCCGGGCGAGCTCGTCGGCGCCTCCACGACCCGGCGCGACCCGGAGGCGCCGGCGGACGTCGCCGGGGCGGAGCGCGCCCGGCGGCGCGTCTTCCTCACCGTGCGGGCCGAGCAGGTCGAGTTTCACGGATTCTCGAAGCACGTGCGGATCACGGGACCGATCGTCGAGGGGCCGTTCGATATCGGGCGCCACCACACCCTCGACCTGGCGGAAGGGGACGACGTGACGGTCGTCAAGCCGACCGTGACGACCGGAGACCGGACGATCCTCGACGAGGGGTTGCAGGGGAAGGGGGAGCCGACGATCCTGATCGCGGCGGTCGACTGGGGCGATTCGTCCCTCGTCCGGGTCCGGGGCCGCGCGATCGAGCCGATCGTCGACCTGCGCCGCACGATCGCCGGAAAGCGATTCGAGGGCGGTCAGGGCGACAAGGACCGGACGACGTACGTCGCCGAGCTGGTCGCGCTCCTCCGTCGGGAGGGCGCGCCCGCGACGGCAGTCGCACTCGCCGGCCCGGGCTTCCTCAAGGAGGAAGTGATGCGCCGCCTGGCGGAGGAGGACCCCGCGCTCGCCGCCAAGACCACGGCGTTCCCGGCCGCCGAGGGGGGCCGCGCCGGGGTGGACGAGCTGCTCCGATCGGGCCGCGCGACCGAAGTGCTGCGGGGGAGCGTCGCGGCGGAGGAGGCGGCCCAGGTGGAGCGCCTGATCCGCTCCCTCGCCGGCGGCACGCGGGCGGCGGTCGGAGCCGGGGAGGTTGCGGAGGCGATCGAGGCCGGCGCGGTCGAGACGCTGCTCGTCGCCGAGTCCCTCCTCGCCGACCCGGCGACCGAGTCGCTGCTGGACGCCTCGCGGCGGGGGCGCGTCGAGCTGTTCGTGGTCCGCGACGAGACGGACGCGGGGAAGCGCCTCGTGGCGCTCGGCCGGATCGCGGCGGTGCTGCGCTACGACTGGGTCCCGGCGAACCGGCTCACGGGATCGCCTGGATCGACTCGCGCAGGTCCTCGAACCGCCCCTTGAGCTGCTTCAGGGTGTACCGGAGCGCCTCGCGCGCGGAGAGCGAGCCGTCGGTCTCGAACTTCAGGAAGAACTTCTCGTCGTCCGGCTCGATGCGGATCGACCCGTGCTCGTCGGTCGCCTCGCAGGCACCGCAGTAGATGCACTTCGTCTCGTCCGTGCAGGTCAACTTCCCGCCGGAGAACTCGAGGATGTTGACGGGGCACGACGCCGCGGTCCGCTTCAGGCACGCGTCGGTGCACCCCTCCTTGCGCGCGATGCGAACGTGCGGGCGCGGGTACATGCCGACCCCGTGGGCGACCTGCCACTTCGCATGGTCGCGCGCGCTTCCGACGACCGCCGTCGCGTACGCGAGCAGCGCCTGGCGCGCGCCGAGACGGACGATCGGGACCTCCGGTTCGAGGATCGCGAGCCCCGCGTCTCCGAGCGGGACGACGTCCTTGGCGTAGACGGTGCACGGTCCCTTCTTGTCGACCGAGAACATCACCTGGCAGTTCGGGCACCCGGCGCCGCCGCACGTGCACTCCGACTTCCGCCGGAACTGCGAGAGGTCGGTCGGGATCGGCAGTAGGCCGAGCCGGAGCGCGACCGCCTCGTCGAACATGCTCGTCGACGAATCGTAGTCCTTTCCGGTCGCCTCGTCGCGGATCGGACCCAGGTGGAACTCGACGTCCTCGATGGCGAGCTTCGGGACGTCCGAGAGGAGCGTGCGGCGGATCGCGTTCACCTGGGAGGCCGTTGCCCCTTCGACTTCGAGCGAGAGACCCCGCGGCTTCAGCTCGCCGAGGACGACCGGCATCGTTACACCCGCCGTCCGCGGCGGCCACCCTTCGGCTTCGTCCCGTCGTGCGGTACCGGTGTGACGTCCTCGATCCGGTGGATCTTCACCCCCGCGCGCGCGAGCGCGCGGATGGCGGCCTGCGCGCCGGGGCCGGGCGACCGGGAGCGGTTGCCCCCCGGGGCGCGGACTCGGACGTGCAGCGTGTCGTATCCCTTCTCCTTCAGGGCGGTGGCGATCTGGTCGGCGGCCTTCATCGCGGCGTACGGGCTCGACTCGTCCCGCGCCGCCTTGACGACCATCCCGCCGGTCGCCTTCGCCAGCGTTTCGGCTCCGGTGATGTCGGTCACGGTGATGTGGATGTTGTTGTAGCTCGCGAAGATGTGGGCGATCCCGACCTTCGGCACGGCCTACGCTCCCTCGGCCGGGGGGGCCGCGTCGGCCGCCGGCGCCGGTCGCGCCTCGAGGCGTTCCCGGAGCGCCACGCGCACCGCGTGATCGTCGCTCGCGAGCGGACTCGTCGGCGAGTAGGCGATCCGCACCTCGTCGGCCGACGGGACGAGGTACCCCGGGCGGGTGACGCGGTGGTCGCCGATGGAAAAGTGTCCGTGGACGATCCACTTGCGGGCACCGAGCGCGGTCGGAGCGAGCCCGCGGCGGTAGACGATCCACTCGAAGCGACGCTGCAGGAGGTCCTCGGTCGTGAGCGCGAGGACGTCGTCGATCGTGGGGGAGCCGACGGGCAGGACCCCGAGGCGGGTCAACCGTCCGAGCAGAAGGTCGGTCTCCCGACGGGCCTGCGGCTCGCCGGCCCGGAGGCGAGCCTGCAACTCCCGGGCCTGCCGCCGGATGTTCCGGAGCGACGACTGGGCCTTCCAGAGCTCGCGCTTGTTCTTGAGGCCGTACTTCTCGAGGAGCTTGCGCTCCTCCTCCATCCGAGCCCCCTCCCACGGGTGCTTCGGCGTCTCGTAGGTCCGGCGGAGGAACTTCGGATCTCCCATCGGACGTTCACTCCTTCTTGGCCGGCGTCGCCGCGGCGGCGGCGGCCGGTGCCGCGGCCGCTGGGGCGCTCTCTTCCTTGCCGGCCGCGGCGGCCGCTTCCTTTGCGGCCTTCTTCAGGACGCCCGCGGCCATGCCCGTGCGTCCGTTGGATCGCGTCCGCTGGCCCCGCACCTTCTGGCCCCGCTCGTGGCGGACGCCCCGATAGCTGCGGACCATCTTCATCACGTTCACGTCATCGCGGCGTCGCGTCTCGAGGTCGGCGCCGAAGTAGTGGGGAGACTCACCGAGCACCGGCTCGGTCGGGTGGTTGACCATCCAGGTCGGAACCTTGGTCGGAAGGTTCCCGAGGGTCGATTCGATCGTCTCGACGGTCGCTTCCGGGAGATTGCCGATCCGCTCGTGCGGGTCGACGCTCGCCAGTCGGCAGGTCGCTTCGGCGATCCGCAGTCCGACGCCGCGAACGCCCGTGAGGGCGAGGGCGGTCGCGCGCGTCCCGTCCAGGTCGGTGTTCGCGACGCGGACGATGTAGCGGAAGTTCGGGTTGTCGGGGACGAACTTGGGGGTCTTCGCGGGGGCGCCGGAGCGACCCTTGCCCTTCCCTTCCTTCGCCTCCTTCCCGTCCTTCGACTCCTTGCCGTCCTTGCCCTTCGCGCCCTTCTCCTTGCGGGCCGCCTTCTCGGGAGCGGCCTCCGGCCCGGCGTCCGCCGCCGGCGCGGCCTTCTCCGTCTCGGCCTCTTTCGCTTCCTTGGGCGCGGGATTCACTCCCCTGATCGGGTGGCGCTCCGGAGCCGGGCGAACGACGGCTTTCGCCCACCGTTCGACCCCCGGTCCGAGGGCGCGCGCGCCGAGCCACCCTCCGCTTTTAAGCACTTCGGCCGCGAGCGGTACCGCCGGTGCGCGACGCCCGCTTCGACGGGACCGGGCGACGGCGGGCCTCGAGGACGCGGTATCCCGAGCCGCGGCCGACGACCTCGATCGGGCCGTCCCAGTGCTCGGCGAGCCACTCCTGGTAGTATCGGATCCCCTGCGTCCCCTTGCCGACGAGCAGGAGCCGGCCGTCGGGGGCGAGATGGGCCCCGGCGCGGGCGAGCAGATCGAGGATCACCTCGCGTCCGGCCCGGTACGGGGGATTCGTCGCGATGACGTCGAAGGTCTCGCCGTCGACCGGGGCGAACAGGGAGCCGACGCGGACCTCCGCGTTGCGCACGCGATTCCGCTCGAGGTTCTCTTGCGCGAGGCGGGCCGCGCGTCGATTGACGTCGGTGAGAACGACGGTCCCCTTCGGGACCGCCTTCGCGGCTGCGACGCCGATCGGACCCCACCCCGTCCCGAGGTCGAGCACGCGGTCGGTCGGCCGAAGCCGGAGGTGCTCGATCAGCAGGGCCGTTCCCGGGTCGAGTTCCCGGGCCGCGAAGACGCCCCGGTCGAGCGCGAAGGTCAGCAGTTCTCCGCGGTACAGAAAGCGGAGCTCCGACCGTTGCGAGCGGACGCGCGGCCGTTCCGCGAAATACGATTCCCCTCCCGTGCCGTCGCGATCGGGCATGGTCACCCGGAACGGCGTCGCCAGATCGAGTCCCGCTTGGTACTGTTCGCCTTGCCCGGGTCCCCGAGCGCCTCCCGGAGCAGTTCCCGTTCCCGGCCGTTCAGCGACTTCGGCACCTCGACGTGGACGGTGAGCAACAGGTCCCCCCGGGACGTCCCGCGAGGTCGCGGGAACCCGCGGCCGCGCAGACGGAACTGCGTCTCCGGTTGCGTGCCCGCGGGAATCTTCAGTTCCGCCGTCCCTTCCAGCGTGCGGACCGTCACCTCCCCGCCGAGCAGCGCGGTCGCGAGCGGGATCGCGGCCTCGCCGTACAGCTCGGTTCCCTCTCGATGGAAACCGGGGACGGGCTCGAGCACGACCTGGACGTAGAGGTCGCCGGCGGCACCCTGCGAGCCCCCGTCGCCTCCGTGGCCCGCGACCCGGAAGACCGCGCCGTCCTCGACGCCCGGAGGCACCGTCAGTTCGATCCGCTCGGTCGTCTGGCGGCGGCCCGAGCCGCGGCACGTGGGACAGCGCTCGAGGATCCGCCGGCCGGTGCCTCCGCACTTCGGGCAAGCAGCGATGGTGATGAACTGAGCGAATCCGCGGTTCTGGACCCGGCGCACCTGTCCCTGGCCCTTGCACTCCGGGCACGTCTCGAACGCGGTCCCGCCCTTCGCCCCGGTCCCCCGGCAGTCGGGGCAGGGGGAACTCCGGGGCACCTCGACGGTCGGATGGGCGCCCTCGATGGCGGCCGAGAGCGGCAGGCGGACCGTCACCTCGACGTCGTGGCCGCGCGCGACCCCCCGTCGGCCGGTGGCGAACGGGCCGCCGAACGAACCGAACAGCTGCTGGAACAGCGGGGACTGCCCCAGCAGGTCCTCCAGATCGTCCCCGTGGGAGAAATTCTGCCAGCTGAACCCCCCGGGGCCGAAGTCGGGTGCGACTTCCGAGTAGCCGCCCGCGTCGTACCGCCGGCGCTTCTCCGGGTCGGCGAGCACTTCGTACGCCTCGCTCAGTTCCTTGAACTTCTCCTCGGCCGCCTTCGGGTTTTCCTTGGCCACGTCCGGATGGTACTGCCGGGCGAGCTTGCGGTAGGCGGTCTTCACCTCGTCCGGGGAGGCGTCCCGGGAGACCCCGAGGACTTCGTAGTAGTCGCGCTTCGCCATCGGCCGGGGCCGGAGATCCGGCCTCCCCCGTTCGTAGTTCGTCCGATATTTACCGTGCTAGCCGCGCCGACGCGGCGGCGACCAGGCCAGACGGATCCGGGTCCCCACGGAGGCGTGGAGGCTGTCGGCGGCCCGTCCTTCGCGGACCGCCACCTCGACGGTGCCGAAGCTCGAACCCAGCGCGCCCCACCGTCGTGACCCGAAGCCGGCGTAGCTCGACGCCCACGGGACCGACCGGGGGCCGGCCTTCCCGACGGCCACCCGCACGCGCTCGGTGCCGCCGGGGATCCAGGCCGAGGGAACGTTGCTCACGAGGTTGCCGAACCGGTCGACGTGGACGATCTCGCCGACCGCCCTGCCCGGGCGCCGTTCCGGCACGGGCAGTCGGTACGCCAGGAGCCGCGTTCGGGGCCCGAGATCGCCGGGCCCCGCCACGGTCGCGAGCGCGGCCGCGGCCGGAGCGAAGAGGTCGCGTCCGTCAAAGGTCGTGCCGACGCGCGACGGGATCGGGAGTCGATCGCGCTCGATCCGATGGACGCTCCGGATCCCCAGGGCGTGGGCCAGGGGCGCCAGCACGCCGTTGTCCGGACCAAGCAGGATCGAGCCGTCCCGGCAGGCGACCGCGACCGCCGCCCGGGTGGTCCCGACCCCCGGGTCGACGACCACGACGTGGATCGTCCCGACGGGCAAACGGGTCCCGATGGCCCGTACGACGAACGCGGCCTCCGCGATCCCATGGGCGGTCAGGTCGTGCGTCAGGTCGATGATCCGGGAGGGGTCGACGGTCGCGAGCAAGACCGCCTTCATCTGGGCGGCGTACGCCGACCCGACGTCGGACGACAGGGCGACCAATGCGGAGCGCGGCGCCGGGGGCGCCACGGACGTTCGTCCGCCGCCGGCCTACGACTTCATGATCGCGACGAGGAAGATCCCGATCGCGATCAGGGCGCCGATGACCGCCGCGACGATGACGAGGAACGCCTCGAGGAGGAGCGCGCCGAGCCGGGCCTCGTTGGCGTTGCCGAAGTCGCCCAGGTGGTAGAGATACCCGACCAGGACGCCGACCACGAGCCCCACGACGAGCAGCGCGACCCCGATCGTCCGGCTCTTCCCGCTCCCGAAGTAGGCGGTGAAGATCCCCGCCAGGATCAGGAACAGCGCGAAGACGAGGAGCAAGATCGCCAGGAACTGCCAGACGCCGATGTCCACCGAGGTCCCGAGGAGTTCGAACATGGGGTACCCTTCAGAATTTGATCCCCGTCAGGGTCTTCGTGTCGATGACCCCCGGAACCGAGCGGATGCGGTCGACGACGAGCTGGCCGAGCGCGTTGAAGTCCTCGGCCTCGACCTTGGCGATGAGGTCGTACTCGCCGAAGAGGGGGTGCA
>JASHWW010000045.1 GCA_030043855.1 Thermoplasmata archaeon | reverse complement strand
TCGAGGGCGGAGCGGATGAGCGCGAACGGCGGCGGCGCGTCGACCGGGGGGGCTCGGCCCTCCAGCACCCGGACGCCGCGGGAGCGGATGTCCCGGACGAGGTCGGCGACGAGCCGGGACTTCCCGACCCCGGTGTCCCCGACCAGGAGGGTGACCCCCCCGCTCCCCGCCCGCGCGTCCTCGAACCGGCGGTGGAGCGCCTCGACGGCCTCCACCCGGCCGACGAACGGACGGTCCCCGGAGTCGACCGCCATCGTTTCGGGCGACGGGATGGGGGGTCCCGTGTATTTACTCTCGTCTGGAGGCGGCGGGGACGAACGGCAGGCGGACGACCGTCCCCGGGACGGACCGCCCCCGGAGCTCGAGCGCGACCGCGGTCCCCGGCGCGGCCAGCTCCTTCGGGAGGTACGCGAGCGCGACGCCGTGGCCGAGCATCGGCGCGATGCCGCCGCTCGTCGCCTCGGCGACGACCTTCCCGTCGACCGTGATCGGGGTGCCGTGGCGCGGGATCGCGCCCGTCTCGGCGACGGAGATCCCGACCAACCGGACCGCCGGGCCGTTCGCCTTCTGCTGGTCGAGGACGGGGCGACCGACGAACGCGTGGTCGAGCTCGACGAACCGGTCCTGGCCGGCCTCGAGCGGCGTGTGGTCGCGGTGGAACTCCTGGCCGGAGAGGAGATACCCCTTCTCCAGCCGGAGGCTGTCGCGCGCGCCGAGGCCGGCGAGGGTCGCGCCCGCGGCGACCAGCCGCTCGGCGAGCGCCTCCACGTCGCGCGTCCGGACGAACAGCTCGTAGCCGAGCTCCCCGGTGTAGCCGGTGCGGCTGACGAGCAGCGCATCGTCGAAGCCGTCCGGGAACGACCGTCCGAGGGCCCCGTTCGACGGGGGTCCGCGCGCCCCGGTCGGGAACCAGGCGAGATGGTAGAAGCCGAGGCCGCCGAGCTGCCAGCCGAACATCGATTCGAGCAGCGAGCGGGAGCGCGGACCCTGGACGGCGAGGAGCGCGACCTGGTCGTTCCACCGCCGGATCGTCGTGTCCGGACCGCGGTGCTGCCGGAGGATCTCCTCGATCTCGGCCGCGCGGCCCGCGTTCGGAACGACCAGGAACGTGCGGGCGAGCTCGTCGCCCGGGTCGATCCGGCTCACGAGCAGATCGTCGACGATCCCGCCGCTCGATTCGAGCAGGAAGGTGTACCGGACCTGGCCCGGCGCGAGGCGCTCGACGTTCGCGGTCGTCCGTCGCGAGAGGAGGTCGGCGGCGTGGGCCCCGGTGACGGTCAGGATCCCCATGTGGGAGACGTCGAACAGGCCCGCCTCCCCGCGGACCGCCCGGTGCTCCGCCAGGATGCTGGTGTAGTAGAGCGGCATCTCCCAGCCGGAGAACGGCACGAGGTGCGCGCCGTGGCGACGGTGGAACGCGTTCAGCGGGGTGCGCATCGGTTCCGCGGGCGGCGCGTCGGTCATGTCACGATCTCCGCCAGCCGGTCCTCGGCGAGAGCGCGGCGGATCTCGAGCGCCACGCGACGGCCGCTGCTCATGGGGCCCCGGTAGAGGGCGTTCCCGTACGGGTGGCCGAGGCCCAGGTGGGCGTTCGTCCCCCCACCGATCCGTGCGGCCACGTCGAAGACGGTCGGCCGTCCGTCGCGGTCGAGGCAGGTCTGGAGGCAGAACGGCCCGAGGATCCCCGGCGGCGAACGGGCCCGCGCCGCGTCGACGAACTTCTCGCCGAGGCGGAACACCTCCTCGAGGGCGGACTCCCGGACCGTGAGCGAGCCGTGGCCGACGACCGTGTAGTCGGGGATCCGGTCCGACTCGTTGAGCGCGAGCTGCTGGGCCGCCGGGAGCCGGACCATCCCGTCCAGGCTGCTCTCGCGACGTTCGTCGACCCCCAGCAACTCGAGCCCCTCGGCGCGGGGGACGAGCGGGGAGAAGAAGAAGTTGAAGTTGAACACCGGTCCGAGCACGTACTCCTCGATCCGGGCGGTGGCGAGGTCGGCCGCGGTGATCGTCCCCCGCGCGATCAGGCGGTCCGCCTTCGCGCGGTACTCCGCCGGGCTCGCCGCGGTGAAGAACCCGCGCTCCAGCCGGCGGGTCGCGTGCGGGAGCTTCACGATCGACAGCCGCTCGATCCGTTCGGGTCCCTCGACGCGGCGCGGCGTCGGGATCCCGGCGGCCTCGAGCAGCGTGTAGTAGTTCTCCCGCTCCGACCGCTCCTCGATCCGCAGCAGGGCGCGGCTGCCGACGATCGGGACCCGGAACTTCTCCTCGATCGCCGTCAGCGGGACGTACGACGAGAACGCCCGGTTCGGAACGAGCAGCACCCCCGCACCGCGCAGGCGTTCCTGCTCGGCGGGCCGCGCGATCTCGGCGAACGCTCCGAACGTCCAGACGTCGTCGACGCACCCGCGTCGACGCTCGCCGTCGGGACCCCGGAGGGTCCGGAAGTACCGTGCGTACGTGGCATCGCGTCCGGCCTGCGCGAGCACGAGGGTCGGGAGCCCCTCCGTCACCGCCCCGTCGGCGATGTCGAGCGCCGAATGCGACCCGACCGCCCCGACGGTCGGCCGGTCGGGGTACCGCTCGAGGAGCGCCCGGACCTCGGCGGCCGGCAGCGGCATGGCCCGAGGCACGTTCAGAACGCCTTAAGCGCTCGCGCGACCCGCTCCGCCGTCAGCGGCAGTTCGAGGACGTGGGCCCCGGACGCGTCGCGCACGGCCGCGGCGATCGTCGCGGGGACCGGCACGATCGGCGGTTCCCCGATCCCCTTCGCGCCGAACGGTCCGGCCCCGATCGACCCTTCGACGAACTCCACGTCGATCGGCGGGACCTCGCCCAGGGTCGGGATCCGGTAGTCGAGCAGCCCCGGGTTCAGCAGCCGTCCGTCGTCCGACCAGAGCGCTTCCTCCGTCAGAGCGGTCCCGAGCCCCATGACGACCGCCCCCTCGACCTGCGCGGTCGCCGTCGGCCGATCGACGACGACCCCCGCGTCCTGGACGGCGGCGTACCGTACGACCCGCACGGCCCCGGTCTCGCGGTCGACCGCGACCTCCGCGACGTGGGCGGCGCCGGTGAAGTCGGTGTACGCGTAGAACGTGCCGTCCACGACGAGGCGTTCGTCGATCGCGCCGGAGCGCCCGTAGTGGCGACCGAGGGCCACCAGGCCTCCCGCACTCCGCTCGGCGTCGGTCAGCAGTTCGGCGATCGTCCGACGGGCCGCGGCATCCGCCACCGCGATCCCGTCGGGACCCGCAACCAAGTGCGGGGCACCCGAGATGCCGGCGCGTCGGGCGAGCGTCCGCAAAATCTCCTGCGCCGCCTCGTCGACCGCGCGTCCGAGCGCACCGACGGTCCGGCTTCCGTAGACCCCCGCGTCGTACGGTGCTTCGGCCGTCGACCCGTACTCGACCCGGATCCGGTCCCGCGGGAGTCCGGTCGACCGCTGGGCGACCGCGACGAGGCCGACCAGGACGCTGCCGCTCCCGATCTCCCGCTCCCCGACCTGGAGGGTGAGCTCGGTCGGGGAGAGCCGCAGGCGCGCTTCTCCGCCGGCGCCCGTGCTGGTCGACCAGAACCCGACCGCGACGCCGACCCCGTGACCGGGCGGCGCCTCGGACCGCCACCGGGCGGCGATCCCCCGCGCCCGCTCGAGCGCGGCCGCGAGTCCGAACGAGGTGACCGCCTGGCCCATCGGGGTGGTGTCGCCGTCCTTCCAGAGATGGTCGGCCTTGAACGCGGCGGGGTCGACGCCGATCTCCCGCGCGACGTGCTCGAGGTGCGACTCGACCGCGAACGCGCACTGGGGCGCGAACGGGGCCCGATGGGGCCCGAACGGCGGCTTGTTCGTCCGGACCGCGTACCCCTCGACCTCGAACGTCGGGGTCCGGTACGGGCCGAGCAGGAACCCGATGGAGTAGCCCGTGGCGAAGTCCCGGCCCGGGAGGGAGGCGCCCGAGTCGAGCAGGAGGCGCACGCGTCGCCCGACGATCCGGCGCCCGGTGACCGCCGTCTCCAACCGGATCACCGCCGGGAGCGTCGTGCGACCGAGCAGGAACTCCTCGCGGTACGTCAGCGCCAGCCGGACGGGGCGGCCGGAGGCCCGAGCGAGCAGGATCGCGTACGGCTCGAGGAACGAGGCGCCCTTGCCGCCGAACCCGCCGCCAACCCACGTCCCCTCGACGACGATCGCGGACTCCGGCATCCCCAGGATCTGGGCCGCGTCCTCCCGGACCCCGAACGGGCTCTGCGTGGACGAGCGGACCCGGGCGATCCCGTCCTGGACCTCGGCCAGGCACGCGTGCGGCTCGAGCGCCACCTGGTGGATGCTCGCGGTGCGGTACGTCTCGCGCACGACCGTCTCGGCCGTCCGGAACGCGCCCTCGACATCGCCGCGTCGCGCGTGGACGTGGGCGGCCACGTGGGGGGAGGAGGCGGCCTCCGGCCCCGGCCACTCGGGGAACCGGCTCTCGAGGTCGCCCAGGGACGGTTCCGCGTCGACCCGCACGACGACGGCGCGAGCCGCGGCCCGCGCCTGGGCGAGGGTCGGGGCAGCGACCGCGGCCACGGGTTGGGACCGATAGGCGATCCGTTCGGCGGGGAACGGGGGCCGCTCCTCGTCGCGTCCGGCCGCGCCGAGCAGTCCGGGAAGATCCTCCGGTCCGATCGCGACGACCCCGTCCATCGCGCGCGCCGCGCGAAGGTCGACCGAGCGGAGACGGCCCGCCCCCTCGGCCGCGAGGACGAGCGCCCCCCAGAGCATCCCCGGCCGGTCGAGGTCCATCCCGTACTCCACCGACCCCGCGAGCTTGGCCGCGGCGTCGGGCCGGACGGCCGCGCTCACGGGCCGGCCTCCCGGGCGAGCGCGACGGCCCGTACGATCGCCGCGTAACCGGTGCATCGGCAGAGGTTGCCGCCGAGCTCCTCGGCCAGCGTCTCGGGGGAGGCCGCCCGCCCCCGCTCGCGGAGGAGGCCGGTGAGCGACATCACGAATCCGGGCGTACAGTACCCGCACTGGACCGCCGCCGCGGCGTCGAACGCGCGGCGCACCGCCGCGCCGTCCGGATCGGCGCCGACCCCCTCGATCGTGGTGATCGGGCTCCCCTCGACCTCGTGCGCCAAGGTCAGGCAGGAGAGCGTCGTCTCCCCGCCGACCAGGACGGTACAGGCGCCGCACTCGCCCGACCGGCACCCTTCCTTCG
>JASHWW010000044.1 GCA_030043855.1 Thermoplasmata archaeon | reverse complement strand
TCCGCGAACGACGGGCGAGCGCCCGGTCGCGAGTGAGGAGGACGCGGCCTTCCACCTCGGCTTGACGCAAGATCGCGTCGTCCGTCATGCCCCGCGCGTAGGCGGTATCGCAGCCGACGAATCGCAGGTACCGCGCGAGGCGTCCCACCATCTCGTCTGCGAGCCAGCGCGGAGGCGGTGCGGTCGGCACGGGGCGCCGGCGTACCCCTGCGGCCTCAAATACGGGGCGCTCCCTCGCGCGCCCCGCGGAGGGACGATGGCCCGACTGTTCGGAACCAACGGGATCCGCGAGGTCGTGGGACCCACGCTCACGCCAGCGTTCGTCCAGAGCGTCGCCGCGGCGGTCGCGTCGGTCGCTCCCGTCGGTCCCCCGATCGCGGTCGGTTGGGACGGGCGGACCTCGAGTCCCGCCTTCGCCCGGATCGTGAGCGGCACCCTGGCGCTCGCCGGGCACCGGGTCGTCGAGCTCGGATTGCTCCCGACCCCGGCCGTCCAATACAACGTTCCCCGGGTCGGAGCACAGCTGGGCCTGATCGTCACCGCCTCGCACAATCCCCCGGAGTTCAACGGGATCAAGTGCATCGCAGCGGACGGACTCGAGGCGCCCCGGGAGTACGAGGAGCGGATCGAGGCGGCGGTCGCCGTCACCGCCCGACCGACGGTCCCGTTCGATCGCATCGGAGAGATCGGGGTCGACTCGCAGAGCGCGAGCCGGTACGTCGACGGGATCGTCGCGCAGGTGGACCGGGACCGGATCGCGGCCCGGAAGCTCTCGGTCGTGCTCGACTGCGGCAACGGCGCGTCCGCGGTCTCCAGCCCGTTCCTGCTCCGGCGGCTGGGGTGCCGCGTGCTGTCCGTCAACGCTCACGTCGACGGGACGTTCCCGGGACACCTCTCGGAACCGGTCGAGGCGAACCTCGGGGACCTGAAGCGGATCGTTCCGGCGGTCGGAGCGGACCTCGGGGTCGTCCACGACGGCGACGCCGACCGCGCGATCTTCGTGGAGAAGGGCGGACGGTACGTTCCCGGGGAGTCGATGCTGACGCTGCTCGCGAAGGACGCCGTGGAGCGCCACCCGGGCGGGATCGTCGTCACCCCGGTCTCGGGCTCCCAGGCGGTCGAGGAGGCGATCCGGCCGTTCGGGGGGACGGTCGTCTACACGAAGGTCGGGTCGCCCTCCGTGACGCACGAGATGCAGGCCCGGCGCGCGGTCTTCGGCGGAGAGGAGAACGGAGGGTTGATCTTCCCCGACTTCCAACTCGCCCGCGACGGCGCGATGACCCTCGCCGCGACCCTCGACCTGATCGCCCGGACCGGTCGCCCGCTCGAGGAGCTGCTCCAGGGCCTTCCCCGATTCACGATGGTGAAGGAGAAGGTCGCTTGTCCGGTCGACCGACGGGCCGAGGTGCTCGCCGAGGTGGCCCGGACGCTCGGGGCGGGCAGCGAGAAGGTCGTGACGATCGACGGGGTGAAGGCGTACCGTCGGGGGGGCTGGGTGCTCCTGCGCCCGTCGGGGACCGAGCCGCTCTTCCGGGTGTTCGCCGAGTCGACCGACCCGGACCGCGCTCGGGAACTGGCTCGCGAGGGCCTGGCCGCCGTGAAGAAGGCGCTCGGCGAGCCGGCGTAGCGGTCGACCGGGTCAGCGGACCAGCGGTCCGATCACGAGGATGCCGATCAGCAGCATCGCCAGAACGGTCAGCGTGACCGCCGCCATCCCCCGCTCGCCGCCCCGCCGGAAGTAGTAGAACCCCGAGGCGACCCGCAGCAGCGGCGTCGCGATCAGGAGCAGCAGACCGAGCGTCAGATACGCCTCCGCCGTGCCGTTCGCCAGCCCCTGGGCCAGCCCGCTCGCCGTGAGATACGCCAGGATCGGATTCTGGGCGATCGCCTGCTGCGCGGTCGTTCCGGGATGGCGGACCAGGTGCACGACGAGGCTTCCGACCAGGACCCCGAGCGAGACGGCGAGACCCGCGCGAAGCACCTGGGCCATGCGCTCGTACGCGGCGTCGGGGAGGGTCGGCGTCGCCGAGCGACCCGCCGGAATCTCGTTCATCCGATGCCCAGCCCCCGGAGGATCGTCTCGATCGCGAGGCCGGCGATCACCGGCAGGAACAGGAGGCGGAGGGTCCGGTTCCGCATCTGGGGAAGGATCCGGCTCCCGGCGTAGGCGCCGGCGGCGGTGCCGATCGCGGCCGGTGCCGCGATCACCGGGTTGACGTAGCCGGCGAGGAGGAGGATCCCGGCTCCCGCGGCCGCCGTAACGCCCATCATGAAATTGCTCGTCGCCGTGGAGATCTTCATCGGCAGACGCAGGTAGCGATCGAGCGCCAGGACCTTGAACACCCCGGCGCCGATCCCGAACATCCCCGACACGATCCCCGCGCCGAACATCACGCCGAGCGCCGGCGTCGTCTCCGCCGCCGTGTACGAGACGTCGCGGCCCAGGGCGGCGTCGTGGTACCGCCCGGAGAGGCCGAACTTCCGGGACCTCGCGTCCGGTACGATCCCCTCGGGAGGGAGCTCCTCGTGACGGCGCCGCAGGCTGCCGGGGATGATCGCGAGCAGCACGCATCCGAGCGCGATCAGGAGGGCGGAGTCCAGCGACGCGTGGGTGAGGAAGACCGTCGCCGTCGCGCCGATCAGCGCGCCGGGAACGGTGGCGATCTCGAGGAACATCCCGATCCGCAGGTCCGTGAGGCGCTCGCGGACGTAGGAGGCCCCGGCGGTGGAGGAGGTGGCGAGGATCGTCACCAGACCCGCGCCGGTCGCCTCGGGGAACGGGACCGCGAACGCGATCACGAGCACCGGGATCACGACGACGGCCCCGCCCAACCCCGAGAGCGAACCGACCAGGCCGGCCGCGACCCCGGTCAGAACGACCAGGAGCACGAACGTCCAGAGGTCCACGCGCTCGTCACCCGTGGGGCGGGAAAACGGCTCGCCCCGCGCCGCCCGGACCGTGGGACCAACCTTCAAAGCGGCGCGCCGGCTGGTCGCCGTCGGAGGCACCGGTGGACCCGCGCGGGAATCGGATCGCACCCGGGGCCCCGGGGATCGTGCCCCGCTGGTCGCACAGCAACAAGGACGGCATCGGCACGGCCTACTCGGCCGACTCGCGACTCTGGTACACGATCTGGCGGGGGATCGTCACGGAGGTCTACTTCCCCCGGATCGACCGGCCCCAGCTCCGCGACGTGCAGTTCCTGCTCACGGACGGCGAGTCGTTCTTCCACGAGGAGAAGCGACACCTGCGCACCGAGACGAGCCGTCCGAACGATCGGGCGCTCGAGTACGTGGTCTCGGCCGAGGACCCGGACGGGCGGTACCGGATCGAGAAGACCGTGCTCGGCGACCCGCACCTGCCCGTCCTGCTCGCGCACACCCGCGTCGAGATCCCGGACGGCCGCCTCGCCTCGCGCCTGCGGATGTTCGCCCTCGCGGCGCCCCACCTCGACGTCGGGGGCTGGGGGAACTCGGCGACGGTCTACGAGGTGCTCGGACGTCCCGTCCTCGCCGCCGAGAAGAACGGACTCGCGGTCGCCATGCTCGCGACCCGCCCGTTCCCGCACGCCACGGTGGGGTACGTGGGGGCGAGCGACGGGTTCACCGAACTCTCGCAGCACCGGCGCCTGACCCAGGAGTTCGACCGGGCGCCGAACGGCAACGTCGCGCTCCTGGGCGAGATCCCGCTCGGGGGCCCGGCCGAGTTCACGCTCGGGATCGCCTTCGGCGAGTCGATCGAAGCGGCCGTGACGGCCCTGTTGCAGTCGCTGGGGACCCCGTTCGGGGTCCACCAGCGTCGCTTTCGCGAACAGTGGGCCCGCAGCGCGACGCACGAGACCGCCCTCGCGAGCGTCGCGAAGGATCGGGGGCGACTGTTCCGCACGAGCCGGTCGATCCTCCTGGCGCACGAGGACAAGATCTTCCCCGGTGCGTTCATCGCCTCGCTGTCGATCCCCTGGGGTGCGGCGCGCAGCGACGACGCGCGGGGCGGCTACCATCTCGTCTGGACCCGCGACATGGTCCACACGGCCGAGGCGTTGCTCGCCTCCGGCTCGACCGACGGGCCGCTCCGCGCCCTGATCTACCTCGCGACCCGGCAGCGCGCCGACGGCGGATTCCCCCAGAACTTCTGGGTCGACGGGACGCCGTACTGGCAAGGGCTGCAGCTCGACGAGGTGGCCCTGCCGGTCCTCCTGGCCAACCACCTGGGCGCCGCCGACGGGCTGGCCGACTTCGACCCCCTACCGATGGTGCGACGCGCCGCGCAATTCCTCATCGAGCGGGGTCCGATCACCCAGCAGGACCGCTGGGAAGAGGTCGGAGGGTTCTCTCCGTCCACCCTCGCATCGAACATCGCGGCCCTCACCTCGGCCGCCCGCCTGATCCGGTCCGCCGGGGACAGTCGCACCGCGCAGTTCGTCCAGGAGCACGCGGACTTCCTCGAGGCGAAGGTGGAGCCGTGGACGGTCACCGACCACGGAACCCTGCTGCCCGAGGTCCCCCGGCACTTCGTGCGGATCCGCCCGTCGACCGTGGCCACCCTGACCCCCGACGAGGGCCCGGACCTCGGGCGAGTCCGGTTGCCGAATCTTCCGCCCGGCACCCCGAACGAGTTTCCGGCGTCGGAGGTCGTCGACGCCGGATTCCTCGACCTGGTCCGCTTCGGCATCCGCCGCGCGGACGACCCGCTCGTCGCGGACTCGGTGCGGGTGGTCGATCACGTCCTTCGCGTCGAGACCCCCGTGGGACCGGTCTGGCGCCGGTACAATCACGACGGGTACGGCCAGCGCGACGACGGAGGCCCCTACGTGGACTGGGGGACGGGCCGAGCGTGGCCCCTGCTGACGGGCGAGCGGGGCCACTACGAACTCGCCCGGGGGGAGGATCCGGCGCCGTACCTTCGCACCATGGAACGTCTGGCCACCCCGACGGGCCTCCTGACGGAGCAGGTCTGGGACGAGGCCGACCGACCGGCCCTTCACCTCGCTCTGGGAAAGCCGACCGAAGCCGCGATGCCGCTCGTCTGGGCGCACGCCGAGTACGTCAAGCTGGTCCGGTCGGCGAAGGACAAGGCGATCTTCGACCGATGTCCCGAGGTCGCGGAGCGGTACGCGGAAAGCCGGGCCTCCGGCCCGTGCGCGAGGTCTGGAAATTCAATCGGCAGCCGGCCACGGTCGCCCCCGGCGTACCGCTCCGGGTCGTCGCGGGCGCGGAGTTCCGATTACGGGCCAGCGACGACGAGTGGCGGACGGCCCACGAACGCGACTCGACGGCGACGGGGATCGGGCTCCACTACGTCGATCTCGAGCCCCTCGGCCCGAAGACGGGGTCGTGGACCTTCACGTTCTACTGGGTGGCGGCGGACCGGTGGGAGGGGAGGAACTTCACTGTCCGCGGGGCGGTCCCTACTCCACCTTGAGCCACCGGGCCGAGACGACGTAACCGATCGTCAACATCCCGGCCGCGAACACGACGAGGTAGCCGAGGTACGTCCAGTCGCTGGGCGTGCCGAGGACGAACGACCGACCGAGCGTCGCCGAGAAGGTGATCGGATTCACGGCGGAGATCCACTGCATCCAGGTCGGGAACTGGGACGACGGGAACAGTGCGGCGCTCGCGAACATCAAGGGCATCGTGATGAAGTTCGAGACGACGCCCGGGGTCTGCCAATCGGTCGACGGGGCCGTGATCGAGAGGAAGACGCTCGAGAAGCCGACCGCGAGGAGGGCCAACGCGAACACCCACGCCCCCCATTGCAGTGGCGTCAGGTCGAAGCGGACCCCGAACGCGTACGCGGCGGCGATCATGACGGGGATCTGGACGAGCCCGCGGGTCGCGGCCCCGAACGCCTTCGAGAGGAAAATCACCTGCTTCGAGGTCGGGGTGATCAGAATGCGCTTCATGAATCCGAAGCGCTTGTCCTGGATGGTACTCATCGAGCCGAACATCCCGACCGACAGCATCGAGGTCGACAGGGTGCCGGGGAGCAGGAATTCGATGTAATTCGTCGTCCCGAAGTGCTGTTCGAGGGCCGCTCCGCCGAAGTTCGCGAAGCTCGAGCCGAAGAAGGCGAGCCACATGAACGGCTGGACGATCGTCATCACGAGCACGAACGGGTTCCGGAACGTGCGGATGACCTCCCGCAGGTAGAGGCCGACGAACTGGCTCCTCAACTGCGGGCTCTCCGCATCTGCATGTAGAACCGGCGGATGTCGCGCATCGGCTCGTCCCCGCCGATGCCGTGGCCGGTGAGGTCGAGGAAGACGGTCTCGAGGCTCGGCTTGTCGACGCTGATCCGCCGGACCTGATCGGTGCGGATCGTCGCGAACAGGCGGGGGAGGAAGTCGTTCGCCGAACCGACCCGCAGGATCCACTCGACGCCCTGCGCTCGAGCCTCCTGGACCCCGGGGATCGCCCGCAGGACCTCGGCACGCAGCTCTTCCGACGACTCGAGCGTCACGAGATCGGCGCGAACGCGGGCCTTCAACTCGGAGGGGGTGCCGGTGGCGATGATCTTGCCGTGGTCGATGATCGCGATGCGGTCGCAGAGGGCGTCGGCCTCTTCGATGTAGTGCGTCGTGAGCAGGACGGTGACGCCGAACTCCTTGTGGACGCCCGTGACGATGTCCCAGAGCATCCGACGGGTCGCGACGTCGAGCCCGATCGTCGGCTCGTCCATGAAGATCACGGTCGGCTGGTGGAGCAAGGCCAGCGCGATCTCGAGCTTCTTGCGCATCCCGGTCGAGTAGTGGCTGACCTTGTCGTCCTTCCGGTCGGCGAGCGAGAAGTACGTCAGGAGCTGCTCGGCCCGGCCCTTCCAGTCGGCGAGGTCCTGCAGCTTCGCTTGCAGCCAGAGGTTCTCCCACGCGGTGAAGTCGTCGTCGAGGATCACCTCCGCCGCGACCCAGCCGATGCGGGCCCGCAC
>JASHWW010000043.1 GCA_030043855.1 Thermoplasmata archaeon | reverse complement strand
GGGTTCCTGCTCGCCGACCCGTGGTCGGTCAACCTCGCCCGGCTCGGCACCCTCGTCGCCACGGGGGCGAGCGCCAGCGCCGGGGCAGCGATGCTCAACCACTACCTCGACCGCGACCTCGACGTGCGGATGCGCCGGACCCAGCACCGCCCGCTCGCCGAGGCGCGGATCGCCCCGACCGCCGCGGTCGCGGTTGTCGGGCTCGGGCTGCTCGGCGTTGGGATCGGGGGGGCCGCCGTCCTCCTGAACCCGCTGACCGGCGTCTCGATCCTCCTCGGCGGCGTCACCTACGTCGCGGTCTACACGCTCTGGTTGAAGCGCCGGTCGAGCTGGAACATCGTCGTCGGCGGGTTCGCGGGCAGCGCGCCGGCGCTCGCGGGAAGCGCCGCGGCGGTCGGCGGATGGACGCCCGGCGTCCTCGCGTTCGCGCTCCTCGTCTTCCTCTGGACGCCGCCGCACTTCTGGAGCCTCGCGCTCCGGCTCAAGGACGACTACGCGCGGGCCGGCCTCCCGATGCTCCCGAAGATGTCGGACGTCGCCTTCTCGGGGCGGGTGGTCGTCGTCTCCGCCGCCCTGCTCGTGCCGGCGGCCCTGCTGATCGGCCTCGCGGGGCCGCTCACCGTTCCCGTGCTCGTCGCGCTCGTGGTCCTCGGGGTCGTCTGGGTCGCCGTCGCCTGGCCGCTGGCGCGGGAGGTCACGAAGACCGCCGCGCTCCGGTCGTTCGTCTACTCCGGTCCGTACCTGCTCGGGGTGGTCGTCGCGATCGTGCTGAACGCCCCGCTCCTGCACGCCGGGCTCCCGGCCGTCGGCTGACCGGCCCGCCGGGCCGCGCGAAGCTTATCTTGGGCCCCCGCTAGGTACGACCGATGAGCGAGCGAGAGCCGGCCGGGTCGGCGACCGATCGCGCGCGGGACGCGGAGACCGTCCTCCGAAAGCTCGGGTACGCGCGGGTCCCCGCGCAACGCCGCGCGGAGGTCGACCCGTCGTTCTGGGTCCAGGAGTCGGGCGTGCCCCGACGGACCTTCCCCGTGTTCGTCCCCGACGAGGGCGAGCGCGCGGTCGCGGGACCGATCGACCGGTGGGCCTCCGCCCTGCGCGGCGAGGGTGCGACGGCGCGGCGCGCGATCTTCGTCGTCCCGACGGACGCCGCGGGCGACGCCGCGTGGGCGCGGCTCCGCGAGGTCGCCGGTCTCCCGATCGACACCGAGGTGTCGGTCCTGGTCGTGCCGCCGGCCGGCCGCTCCGACGGGGCCCCGCACTTCTCCCTGCGCGTCGCCGACCCCCGGGAGATCCTCCGGATCGCGACGGGCGTCGTGGTCGGTCTCTTCCGCCGCGCCCAGGCGAGCGAGGGGTCGAGCCAGGTCGATTTCGAGGAGATGCTCGCGTTGCTCAAGGGGCGGTTCGGCCTCGACCTGCCACGCTCGCTCGGGGTCCGCACCGACGAGGACGCCCTGTTCCTGCTCTACCAGCTCGCCCAGCGGGACGCCTACGCGCCCGGGGACCCGGGGGCGAACCTGCACCTCCTGGTCCTGAAGCCGACGGGGCCGGCGGCCCGACTGCCGTGGTTCGCGGCGTAGCGCCGGACGAACCGAGCCCATAAGTACCGTCCGCAGGGTGGTTGCGCCGGCGATGTCCGAGGAGAGCTACCGGACCCCCTACACGCCGACCCCCGGGGCCTCGATGCCGCCCCCCGAGACGACGCCGCACGAAGGCCGCCGCGACCTGTGGGCGTTCTTCTGGCTGACCCTCGCCAACACGGCGATCATCGCGGTCGCCGGCATCGTCACCTGGCTGTACGTCCACTAGGTCCGCGGCCCCGCCGGGCGAACCCTTATCTAAACGGCGCCGGTCGTTCGGCCGCCGGCGCGGGGCCGTGGGGTAGCTTGGACCATCCTTCTTGCTTGGGGTGCAAGAGACTCCGATTCAAATTCGGACGGCCCCACCGGCCCCGACGGGCCGCCGTCTTGTAGGGGGCGCGGCTCCGGCGCCCGTGCCCCGACGGTTCGTCTCCGAGCGGCGCCGCGACCCGTACTACCGGGCGGCCCAGCGGGAGGGACTCCGCTCGCGGGCGGCGTACAAGCTGGCGTACCTTGACGAACGGTTTCGCATCTTCCGACCGGGGAGCCGCGTCCTCGACCTCGGCGCGGCGCCGGGCGGCTGGTCGCTGGTCGCGCGCGACCGTGTCGGCCCCCGGGGCCGCGTCGTCGCGGTCGACCTCCGGACGGTCGAGCCGATCGACGGCGTCGCGGTCGTGCGGGGGCGCGTCGGCGACCCGCGCCTCGCGGACCGTCTCGGCGCGGAGCGGTTCGATGTCGTCCTCTCCGACATGTCGCCCCGGATCAGCGGGGCGTACGCGACCGACCACGCGCGCTCGGTCGGGCTCGTGCGCGACGCGCTGCCGCTCGTCCGGTCCGTGCTCCGATCCGGGGGCGCGTTCGTCGCGAAGGTGTTCGACGGCGACCTGCTCGATGCGCTGACCGAGGAGCTCGCGGGCACGTTCGTCGAGGTCCGGCGGACGAAACCGCCCGCCTCCCGCGGCGCGTCCAGTGAAGTATATCTGGTCGCGCGCGGGCTCCGCGCCGCCGCTCCGGACCGGTCCGACGGGCCGTCCGGCCCTCGTCCGGGCCCCGCTAAATAGAACCGACATGTGGGGGTAACTCCCCCTCTTTGAGGCCTGATTAGTCGTGATCCGCTTTGGACCGGCAGGGATCCCGCTCTCCTGCAAGGGGCGCACCCTGCGAGACGGCATCGCGGACATCCACCATCTCGGACTCACCGCGATGGAGGTCCAGTTCATCAAGGTCAATCCGCTCACGCGACTCGCGCTCGACGAGGAGGTGGGGAAGCTCCCGCGGGAGCTCCCGCTGCAGCTGATCGTGAGTGTCGGTCCGTCGGAGCACCAGGGCGGCACGCCGACCGCCGAGGCGCTCGCCTCCCCGATCAAGCGACGGGACGCGCTCACGACGCTCACGTGGAGCCTGGCGAAGGATTACGCCGACCTCGACCAGACCAAGATGCTCGCGCGGGCGCTGGACGTCGACCTCACGTTGCACGCGCCGTACTACGTGGATTTCTTCGGCTCGTCGGACGCCCGGGAGCAGTCGACCCGGCAGATCCAGTGGGCCGGCGTCCTGGCGCAGGGGCTCGGGGCGCGACTCGCGGTCACGCACCTGGGGTTCTACGGTCCGGGGGACCGCGCCGATTCGGTCCAGGAGCTGACGGAGATCGTCACCGACCTCTCCGGGTGGCTCGCGAAGTTCTCGAAGGGAGCGGTCCGCCTTGCGATCGAGCCGAGCGGGCATCCCGACGTCTTCGGTTCGCGCGAGGAGGTGCTCGAGCTCGTCCGCCGCGTGAAGGGAACCGTGCCGGTCCTCAACCTGCCCCACCTGGCGGCCCGCGAGCGCACGAGCTTCGAAGAGCCGGAGGAGCTCGCCCCGATCGTCCGGGAGTTCGTCCGCGCGACCGACGGACCCCTCTACCTCAACTTCTCCGGGGTCGAGTTCTACGGACCCGGGGAGTTCCGGCTGACCCCGATCAAGCGGGGGCTCGTCCGGTTCGACCCGCTCGCCGAGATCCTCGCCGAGCGCGACTACGACGTCACGGTGATCTCGAGCTCGCCGCTGCTCGAGCACGACGGCATGTACACGAAGCTGCTCTACGAACGGGCGCTGACCCGGCGGTGGACGAAGCTCCACGCGCCCCCGGCCCCGCGACCGGTGGCGCCGAAGCCCGCTGCCCCGGTGCCGAGCCGCCCGAAACCGTCCGCGGCGTCCCACAAACCGACGTCGAAGCCGAAGCCCCACCGTCCCGCCCCGCCGCGCAAGGCCGCCCCGCCGCCGGCGCGCAAGGGCAAGGAGGACCGCGCGCGTGCCCGCGGACGACGCCGCTGAGTCCGTTCCGACGTTCGTCGCCGCGGAGCGGTACATCGGCCAGCGGGTGACCGCGGCCCTCGATCGGATCGACCCGGCCGCGATCGCGCGGGCGGTCGAGCTGCTGCAGAAGGCCGAGCAGATCTTCGTCTACGGCGCCGGCCGCAGCGGGATCATCGGGCGGGCGTTCGCGATGCGGCTCGTCCAGACCGG
>JASHWW010000042.1 GCA_030043855.1 Thermoplasmata archaeon | reverse complement strand
GCCTACGCGGGAATCGCGGACTGCAATGTCCGACTCGTCGGGATGGACCAGATTCCGGACTCCGAGGGGATGCCGGCCGCCAGCGAGTTCGCGAATCGGGCGCTCCAGCTGGACGAACTGCTACCGGAAGCCCATGTCTCCCGTGGGACCGTCGACTACTACCAGTTGGACCTGGTCTCGGCCGAGCGGCATCTCCGGCGCGCGATCGAACTCCAGCCCAGTCTCGCCTCGGCCCACGCGGTGTACTCGGCCTTGCTGACATCCCAGGGCCGACTCCCGGAGGCGGTGCGCGAGGCCGAGCTGGCGGAGGAGTCGGATCCGGTCGCCTCGGCCCGGCCCGGATGGCTGGGGTATCTCAAATGGGTCGGCGGCGATGGGGACGGCGCGCTCCAGAAATGGGCCCAAGCCATCGAGCTCGAGCCGGTCTCCGGCGCTCGTTTCTATCGAATGGAGTACCGCGCATTGGCCGGCGACGTCGAGGCGGCCCGCGCCGATCTCGAGGCGCTGTGCGAGGGGGCCGAGCCATCCACTCGTCACTGGGTGCCTCTGTACCGTGCGCACCTCGAAGCGATCATCGGATCCCGCAAGGAAGCCGAAGCGCATCTCGCGGAGTACGTGGCGGGCTCCACCGGCATCTGTTCCCACCGGTTCTGCGCGCCGTCCGTTCTCGCGCTCCTGGGGGACGTCGACGCGGCGTTCGCCGCGCTGGGCGACCCCTCCGAGCACCGGATGGGCGAGTGGGAGCTGATCTTTCGAACCCACCCCGCGTATGGGCGATTTCGGCAGGACCCGCGGTTCGTGCTGTACGCTCGACCGTGGGATCCGCCTCCGGACACGGGCAAGGCTCGAGCGTCGTAGGCTCTCGGGGCCTCGTTCGCCCTCGGGTCGGCGGTGGGCCCCCAGGTGCAATTGCCATTGCACCGACCCGCGCACGGTTATCCCGTGAGCGGGCTGGAGGGGAGTCCATGCCGATCGGCGGCCGCCTCGTACTCATCCGTGGGCCGATCGGCTCGGGGAAGACAACGCTGATGCGCGGTCTCGCGAGACGGGATCCGACCCGGACGTGGGTCCTGGACTGCGATGCCGCCAACTCTCACCACCCCGGCGATCCGACCGGCGAGCACCTAAGGCTCGAGTGGCCACTCGAGATCGAGCTCTTGGCCCTGCATGCGCGAATCGTCCTCGGACGTGGCCTCGACCTTGTGATGGATCCCGGACTCCTCTTGACCCGGCGGCACGTGGATCGATTCCTGCAGCTGGTCGGGCGCACGCGACAAGATCCGCAGGTCGTGTTGATTCGACTCTCCGTCTCCGTCCCCGAGGCGGTTCGTCGAAAAACCACCCTCAAGCCCTCGTACGTGAGGGCGAGCCACCGCGGGTGGGTGACTCGGCCGGTGGCCGGCGAGATTGTGATCGAGACCGACGGGCGGACCTGCGAGGAGGTCCTCGCCCAGGCGACGGCGGCGCTCCGTTCCCGCTCGGTACTTCGGACCGAGCCGCGGCGCCATCGACGGGCGTCGACTCGCGGACGGCGCTAGTTCGGATTCGAATCGGCCCCGCGTCATGCACTCCGCGTAGTCTCCCGGCACTCGAGCTACGGGCGTCCTGCGCCTCCGACGGAACCGGCCAAAACGGCCCACAGAACGTCGAAATGGACTACCCTTTGAGCCGTACGTGCGGCGGTCTCCACCCACCGGAAGCGGACCGGCGCCTACTCCCCCCTATTTGTAGCGAAACACCGTTCGCACCACACTCAGCCGAACGGATGTAGACCCGTGGAGAACGAAGGTAATCTCCGGATTCGAACCCTGTTCGTGCGACCTGCCGTGTCCGCTGCGGTGAGCCTAATCGTCCTTGTCTCCGTCGGATCGGCAGCCTTCGCATTCACCCATGTTCCCGTGATCACACTCGGTGCGCCCGCCTTCCAGCCGTTCGGCCCGTCGACCTCGCGACTCGCGATCTCCTTCGCGCAGCTGTCGCTCGAGAGAGGCGAGGGACCGGCGGCCGTCACGCACGGTGCACTCTCGGTCCGGACGGGATCGTCCGGCCTCTCGGTCGAACGAGCGGCGCGACCCGATCCGCCGACTCCGAGGTTCGGAGCGAGCATGGCCTACGATGCGAAGGACGGGTACGTGGTACTGTTCGGCGGCTGGAATTTCACCAGCTACTCGAATCAAACCTGGAAATTCGCCGGCGGAATCTGGACAGAATTGTCCCCGACCAGGCATCCGTCCGCTCGATTCGCCGCGGCCATGACGTACGACGCCGCGGACGGCTACGTCCTCCTCTTCGGTGGCGCGAACGCGACGGCGGTCCTCGGAGACACGTGGGAGTTCTCCGGCGGCCAGTGGACGAAGCTCACGCCGACGACGCACCCCGCCGCACGGTACGACCCGGGCTTCACGTTCGACGCGGCCGACGGATATGTCCTGCTGTTCGGTGGCGGGACCTCGACGACATTCTTCGGGGACACATGGAAGTTCGTGGGTGGTACGTGGACCCGCCTGACACCGAGTGTGCACCCCTCCGCCCGGGGCGGCGAGGGCCTGGCGTACGACGCGAAGGACGGCTACGTGGTGCTGTACGGAGGCTGCAACCAGAGGGGGTTCTGCGGGGGTTCTCTCCACGACACGTGGACGTACCTTGCGGGGGTCTGGACCAAGCTCTCGACGAGCAACCACCCGCCGCCCGCGAGCGGTGGCCCGGTCATGGTCTACGACAGTGTCGACGGCTACGTTCTCATGTTTGGTGGTTCGAACAACACGACGTCCTTCGCGAGCACGTGGGCGTTTTCCGGAGGTTCCTGGACGCATCTGACCCCGAGCCCGCATCCTTCCGGGCGGGTTCTGGCAGCGTTCGCCTACGACGCGGCCGACGGTTACGTCGTTGTGTTCGGGGGGCTCCGGTGGGGTCCGCCTCACGACACGTTCCTGGCCGATACGTGGAGCTATGCGACCGGAAGTTGGGTTCGGCGCTGATAGTTGAGTTCGCTGAGCAAGAGGGCGATAACGCGAAACGGCTAACATCCTTCCACGTGGTCGTCGGGTAGGTGGGCCATGGTCTCGGAGTTGGAATCGATTCGTCGCTGGTACTTGTACAACCGGATCGTGCGGCAGGGGTATTTTGACACGCTCGCGAAGCTCCCGCCCGAGGAGCTAACCCGAGATCGCGGCGCGTCGTTTCCGACGTTGCTCGATATTTTGGGCCACTCGATTGGCGGGATCGAGACGTGGATCGTTCGGATGTCGGCCGTCAACGGGGAGAAATTCAAGACGGACGACATTCCAGAGCCGCAGAACCTCAGCGACTTGCGTGCCTACTCGAATGCGATCGACGGGTTCGTTGACCAATTCTTCGCGCGGCTGACGGATCCCGAACTCGATCGAGAATACCTCGTCCCGAAGCTACCCCCGTGGTGGGACGAGGACTTTACGACCACGTTCCGGGGAACTCTCCTCCATGTGATCGAGCACGAACTCCAGCACCGGGGCGAGCTCAACGCGTTGCTCTGGCAGATCGACGTGGACCCTCCGGTCCTTGACTGGGACGACGCGGTGAAGGGCCAGCCGTGGGCCACCCCCGCGAAGCAGGAGCGACGGCGGAAATCCGGGTAGGTTCGCCCGAACGTCGCACGCCCACCGGGTCTGGAGTCCAGGCCCCGGATCTTAGGGCGGATCCGAGAACGCGTGGGTCCCGTGCGTAATGGCAGCACCCGCGCGCAACGCGGCGGCCACAGCGACCGTTTCGGCCATCTCTTGGTCCGAGGCACCCGCCTCCCGCGCGCGCTTCGAGTGAATTCCGATGCAGTACGGGCACTGCATCGTGAACGCCACGGCCAGGGCCATCAGCTCTTTATATTTCACCGGAATGGCGCCCGCGGCCATCGCCGCTTTGTCGAACGCGACGAACGCCTTCATTCCCTCTGGCGCATTTTCCTGAATCACCTTCAGCCTGGACAGATTTTTCATGTCGTACATGAGCCGCCCCCTTTGGAAAAGTTGTGCAGCAAGCTAGCGGCGATTCAACTCGCCGATTCAGCCAGGAGATCCATCGCCTTCGACGCCAACCGGTCAAACGCCGTCACGGCCATCTCTATGTGCTCCTCGCGCGTGTC
>JASHWW010000041.1 GCA_030043855.1 Thermoplasmata archaeon | reverse complement strand
AACGGCGCCGGGATGAGTGTTCCCATCACGTTTTCCGCGGCGACGACGTACCTCGTCACCTTCAACGAAACGGGGGTCACTCCCGGGGTAGGGTGGTCCGCCGAGCTCAACGGCACCCTCTTCTCTACGTTCGGCTCGACCCTCTCGTTCGTGACCACGGCCGGGACGTTCCCGTACGAGGTGGGCGGCGCCCTCGGGATCGACACCATCACCCCCGATAGCGGCTCGGTCACCGTGACCTCGACGAACATCGCCGTGTCGCTCTCGTTCACGGCCGTCCCGATGTACCTCGTCACGGTCCTCGAAGCCGGTCTTCCGGCCGGTACACTTTGGGGAGCGGGATTCGAGGCCAACTACGTCGACACCCAAAACGTCACCACCAACGGGTCCTTCTCCCTGCTGCTCGCGAACGGCAGCTACGACTTCGGCGGGGCGTCGATCCTGGCGGACTACAACACCTCCGCCGGAGGAGTCGTCACCGTGGCGGGTGCCCCGGTGACCGAGGAGATTGTGTTTGCGCCCCGTGCCACGTACAGCGTGACCTTCTCGGCGGAGGGACTTCCGGGCGGCATCCCGTGGGCGATCGGAATCTACGGATTCGAGGTCGCGAACTCCAGTGCCTCCGGTTCGATCGGGTTCATCGAGCCGAATCTGACGCTGTACTTCGATGTCGGCCCGGTCGCGGGCTATTCGCCGTCCCCCGCCCTGGGCAGCGTGACGGTGGACGGGACATCGCTCACCGAGACCATCGTCTTCGGCCCGAACGACAGCCAGCCGCTCTACCCCGCGTCCTTCTCTGAGTCGAACCTGCCCGGAGGGACCAATTGGACCGTAACGGTCGGTGCCACGACGCTGGCCATGGTGGGGTCGACGATCCAGTTCAACCTGACCAACGGCTCCTACGCCTACGCGATCGGGTCGGTCAGCGGGTTCGCGGCGTCGCCGTCTTCGGGCGAGCTGTCCGTGAACGGCGGCCCGGTTTCGGAGGCGATCTCGTTCTCCCCTGTCGCGACCGTCACCTACACGGTGACGTTCGACGAGAGGGGACTCCCGACCGGCACGAACTGGTCCGTGCTCCTCGACGGAACCCTGAGCTACTCGACGTCGACCTCCGTCTCGTTCGCCGAACCGAACGGGTCGTACACGTTCTCCATCGGCGCGGCGGACGGATACCTCCCTACTCCCGCCAGCGGACCGATCGTCGTCACGGGTGCACCCCTCTCGGAACCGGTCGCCTTCGCGTTGCCTCCGGCCACCCAGTACGAAGTGATGTTCTCGGAGACCGGCCTCTCGAGCGGAACCTCGTGGGGCGTCGCGCTCGGCTCATTCGAGAACACATCGAGCACTTCGACCGTCGGGTTCTCGGTCGACAACGGGTCGTACTTCTTCGTGATCGGCACGATCTCGGGCTACACGGTGGCTCCGGTCAACGGGACGATCGTCGTGTCGGGGGTGCCCGTGACGAAGGCGGTGGTGTTCACGGCGCTCCCACCGGGAGAGTTCTCCGTCGTGTTCACCGAGTCCGGGCTCCCGGACGGAACGGAATGGACCGTGTCGCTCGCCGGGAACTACAACTCCTCCACGACCGCCACGATCGGGTTCGTCGTACACAACGGGAGCTACCCGTACACCATCGAGTCGGTGTCCGGCTACTCGACCACCCCGGCCACGGGGACCGCGAACGTCACCGGAAAGTCGATTTCCGTCTCGGTGACGTTCTCTCCGTCCAGCGCGTCGTCGGCGTCTCCCAAGTTCCTGGGGCTGCCCGCGACCGAGGGGTACGCGCTCCTCGGGGCGATCGTCCTCGTGATCGTCGCGGCGATCGTCGCCCTCGCGCGGCGGGGTCGGAAGGGGTCCGGATCGAGCCCGCCACCCGCTCCGCCCGCCGGCTCGGGGGGACCTCCGCCCGGGGGCACGGCCTAGCGCGGGATTCGCGTAAATAGCGACGGGCCGTGCGACCGACGTGACCGCTCCCGCGACGCCGATGGTCCGCTGCACCAGTTGCGACACCGAGTTCCCGGCGAACGACACCGCCCAGCTCGCCGCCCACGCCGGACACCCGCTCGAGCACATCGAGCAGGCGTAGCCCACCCGCGCCCGTACGACGCGGTTCCCAACGCACCGTTCGCCGCCCTCCCGGGGGCTGCCGCGTGGATCCTCGCCCACGGGCACCGTTGGGGGAGGGTAGGCTCGGCGCGTCGGTCGGCTGGTCCTAGCCGGTCGAATCGGCGAGCGATCGTCCGCCGTCGGATCGGGCCGGCCGGGCCTCCGAGAGCGAGGTCCGAGACGAGAGATTCCGCGAGTCCGTCTCGCTTTCCCGAAAATACTGCGACAGCCCGGCAACCGCGGGAAGGAGTTCTCGAGGGACGGCTCGCCCGGTGCCTAGCTATACGTCACACTGACCGAGGTCGCCGCGCCCGCGACCGTCACGGTCCCCGAGCTCGGGGTCGCGGTGTAGAGGGTGCCGCCCGACCATGCCCAGCCGACCGAGAACGAGTAGGTCCCGTTCGGGAGGGCGAGCGTGAGCGAGCTGTTCGTCGTCCCGTTCCACACGAACGTCCCCGGGCCGTACACGGCCACCGACCAAGCGGTCCCGTTCGGCAATCCCGTCTCCGAGAAGGTCACGTTGTAGAGGGGGACCGACGCGAACGTCACGTCCACGACCACCGCCGATCCGTTCACGGTCACGTTCCCGGAGGCGGTCGTGGGAGCGTACAGCCCGCCCGCGGACCGGACGGACCCGATCGCGTACGGATACGTTCCGTTCGGGGCGCTGAAGTTCACCGTGGCGCCCGCGGAGCCGTTCCACGAGAACCCGCCCCACCCGGTGCCGAAGAGCGCGACGGACCAGAACGTCCCGTTCGGGAGTCCCGTCTCCTGGAAGCTGACCGAGTAGAGGACCAGCGGAGCGAAGGAGATCGCGACGCTGACCGACGTGCCGTTCACCGTCACGTTCCCGGAGCTCGGGGTCGCGGTGTAGATCCCCGCCGACGTCCAGACGGCGGGCACCGAGAACGGATAGGTTCCGTTCGGCAGCGCGACCGTGATCGCGGTTCCGTTGGTGGATTGGCCGTGCCCGTATCCGCCCCACCCTCCGTGGACCCCGACCGACCAGTACGACCCATTCGGGAGCCCCGTCTCGACGAAGCTGACGTTGTAGTACGTGAGGGGAGCGAAGCTGACCGAGACGGTGGCGCTCGACCCGTTGATGGTCACGTTACCGGACGACGGGGTTGGGAGATACGTCACTCCGCCCGCGTACGCCGGGCCGATCCCGTACGGATAGTTGCCGTTCGGGACGGTGTAGTTGATCGTACTCGTGGCCGACCCGTTCCAGCCCCCGCGGCCCCACGAGAGGCTGCCCACCCCGGTGGGGGAGAAGGGGACGAACATGCCGCCCGCCAGGTGCACGGTCCAGAAGGTGCCGTTCGGGAGCCCGGTCTCCGTGAAGCTGAGCGTGTAGAACGTCACGGCCGAGAACGTCACCGCGACCGAGGTCGAGGTGCCGTTGACGGTGAAGTTCCCGCCCCGCGGGGACGCCGAATAGACCGTGCCGTTGGCGCCGTACGAACCCACGTAGAAGTCGTAGGTGCCGTTCCGGAGCTGGAAGCCCAGCGAGCTGTTGGTCGACCAGTTGGCATGGAAGCCGGACCAGCCGCCCCACCCGAAGGGGGACCCCCACGAGTCGTGGACGACCACGAACCAGAGGGTGCCGTTCGGGAGACCGCTTTCCGTAAAGGTCACGCCGTACGTGGTCGCGTTCCCGCTCCAGTTCCCCCAGCTTGGGCCGGGGGCGTTGGACGACGCGGCGCGCGCCGACGGAACGTTCGTCGGCAGCAGCCCCGCGGCCGAGACGGCCAGCGCGACGACTACGATCAGACTGCCCAGAGCGGCGACCCAGGTCCATCGAGAGGCGGTCATGACTGGGAGTTATACGGCAGTCAACTTCGGTTATAACGTTTCAAAAACACCGAGGAAGCTCACACCGGAACCGTGATTGCGAAACGGCCGAACTCGCCCTCCCAAAGTACGGAATCTCCGGAGAGGCTGGGGGACCCGGTCCGGCCCCGGATCGGTCGGTTCGCTCGGCAATCGGCATGAGGACCGGGGCGCTGTCGGGGCGGATGTCCGAGGTTCCGCCGACCCGGATCCCGTCTCGGTTCCGGCCCTCCCCTGGGCCCGAGGACCCGGTCTATTCGGACGTGCCGGACGACGGCCTGTGTCTCAACGTCTTCCTCCTGGTCGCCGACGCGGCGGACGCCGGACGAGTCCTTCTCGGGCGGCTCGACCCGGCGGCCCCGTGGAAGAAGATCGGAGGGATGAGCGAGGCACGGATCCGCTCCACGACGGGGCGCTGGATGCTCCCGAGCCGGCAGCTGTTCCGGTTCGAGGCTCCGGACGACGCCGCGCGGTCGAT
>JASHWW010000040.1 GCA_030043855.1 Thermoplasmata archaeon | reverse complement strand
CAGCTGATCGAGGAGAGCCGGGAAGGCCTCGGCCGCATCGTCGCGTTCTCCGGCGAGTCCGGCATCGGCAAGACCCGCCTCGCGGACGAAGGGATCCGCAAGGCCGAGAAGCGGGGATTCCGAACGCTGCGCGGGCGCGGCCACCAGGACGAGGAACCCGTACCGTACTCGCTCTGGGTCCAGGTGGTCCGGGAGTTTCTCCGCGACGCTCCCGGTCCCCTGCTCTACAAGGTATCGACCGGCTGCGGATCGGCGCTCGTCAAGTTGGCGCCGGAGGTGGGAGAACGGCTCGGCCAGGCGCCCGCCCCCGGCGAGGACATCCCGGGGGCGGCGGGGCTGCAGTTCTTCGAGCGGGTCGCCCAGTTTTTCCTCAATCTGAGCCGGGAGTCGCCGATCCTGATCCTGCTCGACGACCTGCAGTGGGCCGATCCGGGTTCGCTCCGGCTCTTGGACTACCTGGCGGAGCCGATTCGGACCCAACCGATCCTCGTCTTCCTGACGTTCCGCGACGCCGTGGAGGACGAGGCCCCGCTGCTGAAGACCGTGGTCCGGGACCTCACCCGTTCGAGATCGCTGGTCGCGATCCCGGTGAAGCGGATGGAGGGAGAACCGGCGCGGCAGTTGGTCGGCGCGATCCTCGGCACTTCGGACCCCCCGGCGGACCTCGTGGGACTGGTCGGTCAGAAGACCGGGGGGAATCCCCTGTTCGTGGAGGAGCTCCTTCGCTCGATGACGGAGGAGCGACAGCTCGTGCGCCGCGGCGATCGCTGGGACTCGGCCACGGTCGCGGATGTCGGAGTTCCCTCCACCATGCGGGACGTGATCCTGAAGCGGGTGGCCCGGGCGGGCGAGCAGTCCCGGGGCCTCCTATCGATCGCCGCGGTCTTGGGACAAGAGTTCGACTTCGACCTTCTGCAGTCGGTCAGTGGTGTCGAGCCCGAGCCGCTGCTGGCCCAGGTCGAGGGTCTGCTTCGAGCACGCCTCCTCCGCGAGCGAGAGGTCGCTCCCGGCCGGTCCGTCTACCTCTTTGCCGACGATCAGACGAGAGAGGTCCTGTACCGCGAGCTCTCCCTGGTGCGTCGTCAACGCTACCATCTGAAGACGGCGCAGGTCCTGGACGGCCGCATCGAGCGGGGGGGTCGCGGGCTCCCCGGCGAGTTGGCGCTGCACTACCACCGGGGCAGCGACCCGGCCCGGGCGCTGAAGTGGACCCTCGCCGCCGGGGAGAACTCCGCCGCGACCTTCGCTCGGGAGCAGGCCGTGGTCTACTATCGAACGGCGCTCGAGATCCTGAAGGAGGTCCCGGACGAGCGGACCCGCGCGCAGGTCCTCGAACGACTGGGGACCGAGTTGGAGATCCTCGGTCAGTACGACGCTTCCGCGCGGAGCCGGACCGAGGCGTCCGAAACGTACGAGCGCCTTGGGGACCGGCTGCGGGCCGGTGCCGTCCTGCACCAAGCGGCGTCGCACTCGGGCTGGACGCTGCTGGGGGAGTTCCCGATCGCGGAAGCGCCGCTCGCCAAGGCGAAGGAACTCCTCGAAGCCGTGCCGCCCAGTCCGGAGCTCGCGCGCCTCTACGTCGACTACGCGGCGTACCTGGGCGGCGCCGGCCGCCCCGACGAGGCCCGGGCCCTCCTGTCGCGCTCCCTGGAGGTCGCGGAGGCCGTGGGGGACCCGGTCGTCCAGGCGGCCGTCCGACTGGCCTACGCCAAGGTCGCCCCGCGGGGCGCGAAGTCCGAGGTCCGGCACAACATCGAACTCGCCCTCGAGTTTGGCCTCGCGCACCATCCTCCGACGGCTCTCGAGGCGTACTTCCATGGGGCCTGGTATGCCGCGACCGGCGTGGGCGACATGCGGGAGTGTCACGAATGGGTGCGGAACGCGGTCGAGTACGCCCGGCGCGTGAACGCCCCGAACTTCGAAGTTTCCCTCCGCGGGAGCCTGGATTCGTTCGCCTACTTCTTCGAGGGCGACCTCGACGAGTCCCTCCGACTCGGGGTGGAACATCAGAAGGCGATCAAGGCCCTCGGTCAGGCGCAAACCGCTCACAACCTCATCCACGTCCTCATCGTTCCGATCATCCGACGCGAGTTTGCCGAGGTGGATCGCCGGTGGGGCGAGGCCCGCGAGATCCTCTCCCGGGAGATGGCCGCGTACCAGGTCGCGTGGAACCATTTCGTCCAGGGAGCGCTCGACCTCACTCGCGGGGATCCCGCCGCGGCCGAGCAGCAGTTCCTCCTGGCGGTCGAGGTCAGCCGGAAGCGGGGGGAGTTCGAGTTCGACAGCTTCATTCCGGTCCTGACCCTGACCTATCTCTTCGACAGTGCCCTCGGGCAACATGCGATCGACCGCGCGCGCACCTACGCCGCCGCCCTTGGCGCATCGGCCGAACGTGTCGGGGCGATCCCGGGGCGGGCGTATGTCGCTCGCGCCGAGGGTCTTCTCGCGCTCGAAGCGGGCCATACCTCGGACGCCAGCGCCCGTCTTTCCGAGAGCGTGCGACTCTGGCGGGAGGTGGGCTGGCGGCTGGAACTCGCGCGCACCTGCGTGGACCTGGCGGGCCTCACCGCGAAGGAGAGCTCTCCGGATCGTGCGCTTCCCCTGTTGGACGAGGCCATCGCGATTTTCCGGGAGCAACGGGTGTTGCCCGTCGTGGAGCAGCTCGAGGCGCTCCGGCACAGCTGGGGCGGCGGGCCCGGCTCCCGCTAACCGGCAAGGCCGGGGGCAAATCCCGGGCGGCCAATCGAACGGTACGACCGTTCCCATCTCGCCGGGGCCGGAACTCCGGAACCGGACGTTATCGGCTCCCCGCCGAAGCCGCTCCCGAAACGACGCACGATCCGACCGGTCGGGTTCACCGTCGGTAGATCCGCCGCCGATGATCGATGCGTTCCACGGTGATCGTTCGCTGGGAGGGCGACAGGGCCGCCAGCAGGCGATCGTCCCCGACGCGGAGTTTGCGATCGTCGGAACCGACGAGCTTTGCGAAGAATCGGTCCGGATCGGTCGCGGCGCGTTCCAATCGTTCTACGACCCGGCGGGCGACCGTCCGATCGAGCGACCGAAGGTCACGAACGGCCGTGTCGGTCCACTGGATGGTCCACGGCGTCAGAGACCCAACCGCTGCTTCACGAGGTCGTGGGCCGTCACGCGGCCCGCGCGCAGGTCCAATCGGGCGTCGAGAAGCCCCATCCGGAATGCATCGGTGTACGTCCCTTCCTCGTCCCCGTCCGGAACCAGAGCGATGAGCTTGTTCAGCAGTTCGTCGTAGGTCTCGCGCGGCGTCGCCTTGAGGGCGGCCAGCTTCTCCCGTGTGGAAGCGGACAGTTGGATCGTGGTGACCATCGGCTATGTAATGCCATATGGTGAACATATAGCTTTACGCGCTCCCGGGCGGTGACCGGTGCGATCCGACTGCCGCCGGCGTCCCCCGGCATCGAATCTCGCCCCTCCGGTCGACGCGGGCTCCGTTCCGGAAGGTCTCCGGCCGAGTGTCGGAGGGGGGATTTGAACCCCCGACCCCAGGATCTCTCCCGGGACGCAGCGCGCGCGTCCCGCTATGAGTCCCGTGCTCTACCGGGCTGAGCCACTCCGACAGGGAACGGACGCGCCATCCGCGTCCTCGGCCCCTACGCGGCCGCCGGCCCGTCGTCGGACGCGACCGCGGCCTCGGGGGCCGGACCTTCCGGCGCCGCTGGCACCGGTTCGGCCGACGGAAGCTCGTCGGCGATCGTGCCGAGGACCTCCGACCGCCGGATCTCGATCTTCTTGAGCGGATAGAGGGCCTTCACGCCGTGCGCAAGGACCCGCGAGAGCTCGCCCTGGAGCATCTCCCGGACGTACTCCGGCGACGTCTTGCCCTGGGCTTCCTGCCCGAGGACCTCGACGATCCGGTGGCGGAGCTCGGCGCGGAGCCGGGACTGGAGCCGCTGCTCGCCGACCGCGACCGGCTTCAGGATCATCTGGACGCCGTCCTTGGTCGTCACGGCGACCGAGAGGTCGATCTTGGAGCGCTTGCGCCGGGCGAGCCGCCGCACGTAGTCGGAGGTGAGGTCGTGGCCGATGAACCGGGCCTCGGCGACCCCGTCGCCCGAGATCCGCTCGATCTGGAACCGGAGCTTGACGTGCGCCTTCCCCGCATCCCCGGAGCCCGCGAGTTCGGGCATCGTCGTCTCGAGCGTGCGGCCGACGACCTGCTCGGGTTCGGTCGCCACCGTCTCGCCGAGCTCGACGTGCTGGAACAACCCCGGCGCCCGGATCTTGTAGACGTGCTTCGACCGCCACTTGTCCTTGACCGTCCGGGCCAGGGCCGGCTTTTTCGGGGTCTCCTTCTCGGCCATCGCGCGCGGGGCGCGGACCGAAGGACCCTACTTAAACG
>JASHWW010000039.1 GCA_030043855.1 Thermoplasmata archaeon | reverse complement strand
GAGGCGGCCCGGAGGATCCCGGCCGCGGTACCGGCGGCGGTCGCTCCCAGGGCGATCGCGCGGGCCACGTCGAGTCCGGAGCGGACCCCTCCGCTCGCGATCACCGGGAGGCCGAGAGGGACGAGCTCCGCCACCGAGACCGGCGAAGGGATCCCCCAGTCCCAGAACGTCTTGCCGACGCGGGCTTCGCGTTCGGCGCCCTGGTCGACCGCGCGGTAGTGCTCGACCGCCGCGAACGACGTCCCGCCGGTGCCGCTCACGTCGAAGGCCCGGACCTTGCGGTCCCGCAACTCCTCCGCGACCGGCCGGGAGATCCCGGCCCCCGTCTCCTTCGCGAGGACGGGGAACTCGCGGGCCAGCTCTCCGATCCGGGCGAGGCAGCCGCGCGCCCTCCGATCCCCCTCGGGCTGGACCATCTCCTGCAGGAAGTTCAGGTGGATCGCGAGGACGTCCGCGCCGATCAGTTGCATCGCCGCGCGCACTTCCTCCGGGCCGACGACCCGGTCGCCCGGCCCTTGAGGAACGATCTGCGGCGCGCCGATGTTGGCGAACTTGAGCGGAACGGGATACCGGGCGACGCAGGAGTAGCTCTCGGGATACTGGCCCTTGAGCACCGCCGCCCGCTCGCTCCCGACGCCCATGGCGACCCCGACCTCGGCCGCCGCGCGGGAGAGGTTCTCGTTGATCTTGGCGGCGTCCGGGAATCCCCCCGTCATCCCCGTGATCACCACCGGAGCGGCCAGTCGGTGTCCGAGGAGCGTGACGGACGGGTCGACCTCCGCGAAGTCGATCTCGGGGAGGGCCTTGTGGACCAGTTGGATGTCGTTCCAGTACCGGTACCGACCCTCCACGTCCCGTCCCAGGACGACCTTGACGTGCTCGGCCTTCCGGTGGCTCAGGTCGAGCCCCGCGTCCCCGGAACTATCCGCCCGCTCGCGCGTGCGCCCAGCTCCCGTAGACCCGTTCCCCCCGAAGCGCTCGAGAAAGCGCTCCATCCGTCAGTCCGCTAATAAGACCTGCGTCCGCGCCGTCGCGCGCGATGGCGAGCATCGCCGTCGCCTTCGCCCGGATCCCGCCGGTGACGTCGGGAGCGCCCGGAGCCGGACGCAGCCCGTCGACGATCTCCGCCGTGAGCTCCTCGAAGACGCGGGGCCGTCCGCGCGTCCGCGGCTGGAGCACCCCCGGAACGTCGCTCACGAACACGACCCGCGACGGCCGAAGCACCGGAACGAGCGCCACGGCGATGGTGTCGGCGCTCAGGATCGACGAGCCCCAGGCGTCGTCCGGAACGACGTCCCCGAACGAGACCGGGACGAATCCCCGGTCGAGCGCGTCCTCGAACGGCGTGGCGTCGATCGCGGCCAGCTGCCCGTCGCGATTGCGGGCGTGCGTGGCGACCGGCACCGACGCCGGAGTCGCCCCGGCGTGGACGAGCTCGCGGAGGACCGCGAGGTGGAGCCTCCGGACCTCGCTGGCGACGATCGCCGCGCCCCGGGCCCGCTCCACCGGATTCGAACGCGTGTCGGGAGGACGCGCCAGCCCGAACCGCTTCGCCCCGGGGTGGCCGAACCCGCCCGCGCCGTGGAGCACGACCACGCGAGCCTCGCGCACCGCCGCGATCTCCCGAGCGAGCCGGGCGAGGACCTTCGGTCGCAGGCGTTCGACCTCTCGCTTCCGCGTGATCACGCTGCCGCCGAGCTTGACGATCACGAGCGGCCGCTCGCCGCCCGGCGCCGCGTCCATCGTGCCGCCGGTCAGGCGTGGTCCGGCCCGGACCACTTCGAGAACAGCAGCCCTCCGCCCAGGATCACGGGGACGATCGAGAGGAACCAGAGCCAGGAGCCCGTGATCTGCCAGTAGGCGACCCCGAGAAGTCCCACGCCGATGAGGACCCCCGCCAGCAGCAGGATCGGGATCGACACCTGCCCCGCCTCCGTCCCCTCGGCGGGGGCCGCCGGGTGGGCGTGCGCTGCCATCGGCGGACACGACACCCGGACCCCTTCAAATGGGTTCGGTCGAACGTCGAGGTGCGTGCGACGACCGCCGACGTCACCCGCCGGAGTCGCGACGGCGAAATTTTTGCGCAAGATAGATATGGGCCGCCCTCCTCGCACCCCCGCCCGAGGCCCGGGCAGGCGTAGACGGTGCCCCCTGCTCCCGAGGACCGACCGGTGTCCGCATCGGACCGGCCCACAGCGACGGAAGCCGCGAATCCGACGGTCGCTCCCGTCGGCGACCGCCGGCCGGGCGGGATGCCGGTGACTCCGTCCCCCTCCCCGCCCGGAACCCCGAGCTCCGCCGGCGAGTTGCTCGACGCGATCCTCGCCCAGAAGAGCGAGCTGTTCCGGGGCAGCCGCGAGATCCTGCGCGACTCCTACGTTCCCGCACGCCTGCCGCATCGCGAGCAGCAGATCCGGGCCGTCGCCGAAGTGCTCGCCGCCGCCCTCCGCGGCACCGTCCCCTCGAATCTCCTGATCTACGGGAAGATCGGGACCGGTAAGACCGCCGTGGTCGCCCAAGTGCGGCAGGACATCCAGCGTCGCGCCGACGCGGCGGAGAGCCTGACGTTCATCTCGGTGAACTGCGGCAACATGGACACGGCCTACAGCCTGCTGCAGACGATCGGGAACACGTTCGCGAAGTCGGAGGCGGATCGGATCCCGACCGGTTGGTCGCTCGACCGGGTCCAGTCGGCGATGGCGCGCCTGCTGGACGCGAAGGGCGGGATCGTCGTCCTGGTGCTCGACGAGATCGACCGTCTGGTCGCGCGCAGCGGCGACAACGTCCTCTACACGCTCAGTCAGCTCAACACGCAGCTCGACACCGCCCGCCTCGCGATCGTCGGCATCTCGAACGACCTCAAGTTCACCAACCATCTCGACGCCCGCGTCCGCAGCCGGCTCAACGAGGAGAAGATCCTGTTCCCGCCCTACGACGCGGTCCAGCTCCAGGACATCCTCCGGGATCGCGCGCGGGAGGCGTTCAAGGAGGGGGTCACCGACCCCGGTGTCATCGAGCGGTGCGCGGCCTATGCCGCCCTCGAGAACGGAGACGCGCGCCGCGCGCTCGCGCTCCTGCGGCTCGCCGCGGAGATGGCCGAGCGCGACCACGCGAAGCGGATCACCCCCGATCACGTCGTGAAGGCGAAGAACCGACTGGAGCAGGACATCATCGTCGACTGCTGCCGGACGCTTCCCCCGCACTGCAAGGTCCTCCTCTACGCCATCCTCCAGTCGTACGAGCGCCGACGGAACGGAGTGCTGACGGGAGAGGTCTACGACGGATACCGACGGCTCGCCGAACGCCTGGGCCTGCAGCCGCTGCACGCCCGGTCGATCTCGAACTACGTCTCGGAGCTCGAATCCCTCGGATTGATCCGCGCGACCATCGTCTCGCGGGGGCGTGGCGGTCGCACGCGGGAGATCATCGTTGACGTCCCGATCTCGGAGACGATGCCGGCGCTGGAGGAGGACCCTCTGCTGGCGCCGGTCGGGCGGCCGAAGCCCCGAGGTCAGATGCTCCTGACGAACTTCGACAACCCGGGTCGGACCGGTCCGTTCTAGCGATCCGCTCCGCCGGACGGTCCGGCTACGGGAGCGAAACCGAGACCGTCCCCGTATAGTCCGCGACGGCGATCGCTTCGAAGACCAGACCGTTTCCGGCCGGGCTCGTGGTCAGACCCGTGTCGATGATGATCGTGAGGATCGAGGTGACCTGGAGGTCTCCCCCGAGGGCCCAGGACGTCACGGACAGCGTCCCGCCGGCCGCCGTCGCGGGGCTCTGGGCGACCACGCTCCCGTTGATCGCGAGGAAGCTCACCCCGCCCGGATTGGGCGTGGTGAAGACGGCGCCGGTGGCGGTCTTGAGCTCGAAGTTCAGATCGGAGACGGTGAGGCCCGGGTTCGCTGCCTCCACGCTTAGGACATAGCAGTAGTGCGTCGCCGCGCATCCGTCGCCCGCGTAAGTCGACCCATTGGCGCCCACGATGAGGGGGTTCGACGGCGTGACACCGAGCGCGAACGCCGATCCGAGGGGAGCCTTGGCCCCACACAGCGAGGAGTCGTTGGAGGTCAGGTAGTTCGCGACCGTGATCGCCCCGGTCGTCCCGTTGAGCACCGCGTCGAAGCTCGTGTAGTTCTCGCGCGAGCACGCCGAGAACTCGACGTACCAGTACGCGGCGGATTCGGACCCCAGCTTTCGGTTTTCGGCCAGATAGGTCGCGTTCGCCGCCGAGAAGGAATGGACGAACTTCGTTCCGTTCGCGGTGGCGACCGCGTCGGCCGCCGCGGTCGAGGTGGAGATCAGGTTCGTCGGCAAGGAGAGAGCCTTGGATTCGCAACCCGTGCCGGTCAGTTCGCCCAAGCTCGACGCGGTCCCTCCGTGTACCCAGACCAGGAGGGTCGTCGCGGCGCTAGTGGAATCGAAGCCAAACAGCCAGTCTTCCGGGGCCCCGTTCGAGTAAGCGCCCGTGTAGCTCGGCACCGAGATCGACGAAACCGAGCCTCCTTGCAGCGGGCAGCTGGCGTTCGTCAGGTTAGCGGCCGGGATGTTCTCGCCGACCGTCGCGTCGACGCCAGCAATTTCGAAGACCGACCACGGTCCCCCGGTCGTACTGTTGGCCAGGTTCTGGGCGGATGCCGAAGCGGAGGCTTCCCCCGTACCTGACGACGACGGACCCGAGCTAGAATGCAAGCCGGGGATGATGCCCGCCAGTAGCAGGGCGAGCACGATCACCACGATGACGACGACGGCGACCACCGCGCCCACTGTCGCGTGCGAGCGGCCACGCGCGGGCGGAGGCGCCGACGGGGGAGCCGCCGAAGTCGTTGCTGCGGCACTCGACGGGTCGACCGGTCCAGAACTCGGTGTCGACATGGACCCGGCCGGGAACGGGGTTGTACCATATCTACCTCTCGCTGAGCCGCCAAGTTGTCCGCCAGCTCTCGCCTTCCGCCAGGGAGCCGAGCGGGTCGCCGGGCTCGACTGCCTGCGTTCGATCATCCGGGACCGGACCGATTCTCCGAGGGGACCGGCTCCATCGCATCGGAGTGGACGACGAGGCGGCCCGGTAGGGACCGGAGATCATCGGTTCCGGGGCGGGGCGGAGCGTGGGGCGAGCGCTCCGGGCCTCGGAGATCAAAGACTTGAGAACCCCCGACCAAGTTGACGGCGACTCCCGTTGCGCCGTCGATCGCCCCGCCTTCTGGGCGGGTCCGGTCGCGACTCGAATACGGGATCGAACCGGCGATTACTCGACCGAGACCGTCGCCAGCGTGGGCCCCGTACCCTCGAGGGAGTCGGCCGCACGACGACGAGCCCGTTCGCGACGCAGCTCGCGAAGGTCTCGGTCCAGTTCGGCCAGATCGCGGGCTGCGCGCCGCGTCCGCAGCCGCGCGATCGCCTCGAGCGTGGCGATCTCGCGTTCGAGCGCGGAGTCCGATCCCCGAAAGGCGCTCACGCGACGGGGGCCTCGTCGATCTGCGCCTTTTGGAGCTTCGCAGAGAAGTCGACGAACACCGTCTTGATTTCCGAGAATTCCTCGATGGCCGCCGACCCCGCCTCCCGGCCCCCGTTGCCCGTGTTCTTGACCCCGCCGAACGGAAGCTGAACCTCGGCCCCGATGGTGGGCGCGTTGACGTACGTGATTCCCGCCTCGAGGTCGTGGATCGCGCGGAAGGCACGATTGACGTCGCGGGTGTAGATCGAGGACGAGAGCCCGTAGTCGACGTCGTTCGCGACCCGGACGGCCTCGTCGTACCCGGCGACCTTGATGACGGACAGCACCGGGCCGAAGATCTCCTCCTTGGAGATCCGGGTACCGTGCTTCGTCTCGAAGATCGTCGGCTCGAGGAAGTGCCCGCGGTCGTAGACGCCGCCCGTCAGCTTGTGGCCCCCGTACCGGAGCGTCGCCTCCCGCTTGCCGATTTCGATGTACTCCAGGATCTTCTTCTCCTGATCCGCCGAGGCGACCGGCCCCATGCTGGTCGCCGGATCGAGGGGGTCCCCGACGGGGAACTTCTGCAACCGGGCGATGAGCAGGTTCAGGAACGCGTCGTAGACTTTCTCGTGCACGATCAACCGGCTCGTAGCGGTGCACCGCTGGCCGGAGGTCCCGAACGCCCCGAACAGGACGCCGTCGAGCGCCAGCGGGAGGTCGGCGTCCTCCATCAGCAGGACCGGATTCTTGCCGCCGAGCTCCAGATGGACCATCTTGAGTCCCTGCGCGCCGCGTACGTAGACGTCGCGACCGGTCTCCACGCCCCCGGTAAACGAGACGGTCCGGATCCGCGGGTCGGCCACGAGCGCATTGCCGACGACGCCGCCGGAGCCCGTCACGAAGTTGAGGACCCCCGGTGGGAGCCCAGCGGCTTCGTAGAGCCGAACCACCTCGGCGGCGCACCGAGCGGTGTTCGACGCCGGTTTGAAGACGATGGTGTTCCCGGTGATCAGCGCAGCCGCGATCTTCCAGTTCGGGATCGCGGTGGGGAAGTTCCAGGGCGTGATGCACGCGACCACTCCCTTCGGTTGCCGGACGGTGAGGCAGAACTTCGAGCGGAGCTCGGACGGAACCGTCTCCCCGAACAACCGGCGGCCCTCCCCTGCCATGTACTCGATGAAATCGATCGACTCCTGGACATCGCCGAGCCCTTCGGCGATGACCTTGCCCATCTCTTGCGTGACGATCCGTCCCAGCGCCGCCTTGTGCTCCTTCATCCGGTGCGCGACGTCGAGGAGGAGGTCTCCCCGCTTCGGGGCCGGGGTGTCGCGCCAGCCGGGGAACGCGCGGGACGCCGCGGAGACGGCGCGATCGACGTCCTCGGTGGTTCCGGCGACGAACGATCCGACCGCCTCCCCGTTCGCCGGATTGATCGTCGAGAATCGCCGTGCGTTGGGCGGGGTCGACCAGGCGCCGTCGATGAACAGACCGAACTCCTCGACCATGGTCCTCCCCTCGCTCCCTTCCGGCGCCGCACCTTCGCCGCGGCTACATAGGGGTTTGCGGTCGACCTCCGGATCGCCCCGGCGACGGCTCCGGGCGGCAAGCATATTCGGGGTCTCCCCTACCGAAGAGCGATGATCGACCTCGACCTGCTTCGCAAGGATCCCGCGAAGGTCGAGGAGAACCTCGCCCGTCGGCAGAACCCCGCGTACGTGGGCTTCCTGACCGAGGCGCGCGCAAAGGACGAGGCCTGGCGGGCGTGCCTCGCGGAGGCCGACCGGCTGCGCCGGCGGCGCAACGAACTGACCCACGCGATCGCGGACGGGCGGGCGAAGGGCGAGCCCGACCCCGCCCTGACGCTCGAGGCGAAGGAGATCCCCGCGCAGCTGAAGGAGGTCGAGGCCCGCGAAACGGAGCTGCTGGCCGCCCGGGACCAGGTCCTCCGACTGCTGCCCAACCTGTTGGACGAGTCGGTCCCGTTCGGCAAGGACGACCAGGACAACGTCGAGGTTGCGACGTGGGGGCCGGCGGTCGCGGCGCCGGACCGGCTCTCGCATGCCGAACTGCTCGAGCGCCTCGGCATGGCCGACTTCGACCGGGCGCACAAGGCGAGCGGCGCGGGGTTCTACTACCTCCGCGGCCCGGTCGTCCTGCTCGACCTCGCGCTCCAGCGGTTCGCGCTCGACCTGCTGATGGAGCGCGGGTTCGAGCCGATCGAACCGCCGTACATGCTTCGTCGGGCGCCCTACGAGGGCGTGACCGACCTCGCGGATTTCGAGAAGGTGATGTACCGGATCGAGGGCGAGGACCTGTACCTGATCGCGACCAGCGAGCATCCGCTCGCGGCGCTGCATCGCGGCGAGATCCTCGACGAGGACCGACTTCCGCTCCGGCTCGCGGGGATCAGCCCGTGCTTCCGCAAGGAGATCGGAGGCCACGGCGTCGATCAGAAGGGCGTCTTTCGGGTCCATCAGTTCCAAAAGGTCGAGCAGTTCGTCTTCTGCCGGCCCGAGGAGTCCCCGCTCGTCCACGAGGAGATCCGGGCGAACGCCGAGGAGGTGTTCCGTCGGCTCGAGATCCCGTACCGGGTCGTGAACGTCTGCACGGGCGACCTCGGCACGGTCGCGGCGAAGAAGTACGACATCGAGGCGTGGTTCCCCCGGCAGGGGGCCTATCGCGAGGTCGTCAGCTGCTCGAACTGCACCGACTACCAGGCGCGGCGCCTCGGCATCCGCATGGGCAAGGCCGGTCGCCCGGGGAAGGTCGTGCCCCACACGCTGAACTCCACCGCCGTGGCCACGTCCCGGGCGATCGCGGCGATCCTGGAACAGTACCAACGCCCCGACGGCACGGTGACGGTGCCCGGCGTGCTCCGCCCGTATCTGGGCGGCCTGGACCGGCTCGCGCCCCGTCCGGCGGCGACGTGAGCCCTTCCACGCTCCCCCGAGCGCAGCGGCGCCTCGACGAATTCGTCGGCGGCGAGCTCGTCGCGGAACCGGTCGGGTCGTCCCGGCGGCCCCCGGCGGCGGAACTCCCCGGGATCTGGCAGGTCGCGGACGACTGGGTCGTGCACCCGTACCTCCGGACCGGAGTGATCCGGGCGCTCCCGTTCCAGATCGACCTCGCCCGGATCGGAGTCTCGGACGACCTGCTGGTCGTGCTTCCGACCGGGCTCGGCAAGACGGTGATCGCGGCGCTGCTTGCGGCGGAACTCCTGCGTCGGTCGGACGGGAAGGTCGTGGTCCTCGCGCCGACCCGGCCGCTCGTCCAGCAGCACGCGGATTCGTTCGCGCGGTGGTTGATCCCACTGCGGATCGCACGGTTCACGGGGACCGTGAAGCGGCCCGTCCGCGACGGGAGCTGGGACTCCGCGGACCTGGTTTTCGCGACCCCGGAGCTGCTCGCGAACGACCTGGCGGCGGGACGGTATCGGCTCGACGAGGTCGCGCTGCTCGTGTTCGATGAGGCGCACCACGCCGTCGGCAAGTATGCCTACGTGCCGATCGCCGAACGGTACCGGACCACCCGACCTCCGTCGGGGCGCGTGCTGGGCCTGACGGCCTCGCCGGGCGGGAAGGAGGAGCGCATCGAGACCGTCGTGGCGAATCTGGGGGTCGCACGGATCGAGGCCCGCTCCCGGGACGACGAGGGGGTCCGCGAGCACGTCCAGCCGACCGAAGTCGAGGTCCGCATGGTCGACCTCTCCCCGACCGCCGAACGGATCCGCGAACTCCTCGAGACCGCGAGCCGGTCGACCGGTCACAAGCTCCAGAAGATGGGGTATCTTCGGAAGAAGCCGCTCGCGTCGCTGTCGGTCAAGGACCTCATCGCCCTTCGCGCCGAGATCTTCGCGCGCCCCGGGCCGATGGTCCGACGATTCGGCCCCCTGTTCCACCAGCTGGTGCTCCTCCATCTCCACCACGCCCAGGAACGCCTGGAGACGCAGGGGATCGTCCCGTTCGTCCAGTACCTCGACCGGGTCGCGGGCAAGGAGAAGCCCGCCCGCGGGGACGCCGCCTTCCTCAAGCTCCCCGAGGTCGCGGAGGCCCGGACGGTCGCGGCCGAGTTCCTGCGCACCTCGAAGGAGGCGTCGCATCCGAAGCTGGACGCTCTGGTCGACCTCGTCCGCGAGACGATCGCCCGCCCGACCGACCACCCGACCCGGATCCTGGTGTTCGCCCAGTACCGGGACACGATCCAGACGATCCGGGAGATGCTCGAGCGCCAGGGATGGACGGTCGGGCGGTTCGTCGGCCAGGCGACCCGCGACGCCGACGACGCCGGCATGAGCCAGAAGGAGCAGGGCCGGGTCCTGGACGGATTCCGGGCCGGCCGGTTTCCGATCCTCGTCGCCAGCAGCGTCGCGGAAGAGGGGCTCGACGTGCCGGACGTCGATCTCGTGGTCTTCTTCGAGTCCGTGCCGAGCGAGATCCGGGCCATCCAGCGGCGGGGGCGGACCGGCCGCAGTTCGCTGGGCCGGGTCGTCGTGCTGCTGACCCGGGCGACGCGCGACGAGCGGTACCAGGTGGCCGAGGTGCGTCGGGAGAAGGCGATGGGTCGGATCGTGCGACGGCTTTCCGCCGATGCTCGGCGCCGCCGAACCGCGTCTCCACCGTCGGGGCCGGGGACGTCGGCCGGCTGACCGGACCGTGGGATAAATCTGCCGTTCCACCGTGCGAGGCCATGCCTCGGGTATCGAGCCTAAATAGCGAGGTCCGGGTCCAACGCCCCAAGGTTCGATGGGTGCGTTCGGTTGGGTCGAGCAGAACCTCGGTCTCACGGTCCTCACCGTCCTCTCGCTGGGCCTGACGGTCTACCTCGTCTACGTCATGCTCCGCCCCGAGCGGTTCTGACGGGGGGCCGTGTTCGACTTCGCCTCGCTCTGGGACGTCATCGTCCTCCTCGGGATCGCCCTCGCCCTCGCGCCGGCGTTCGGGAGCTACCTGGGCCGGGTCTACTCGAACCGCCCGGTGGCGGGCGACACCCTGCTGAACCCGATCGAGGCGTTCGTCTACCGGCTGCTGGGGACCTCGCCGCGGAAGTCGATGCGCGCGGGCGAGTACATGCTCGCCCTCCTGCTCGTCAACGGGGCGATGATGGCGTTCCTGTTCTTCTTCTTCGCCCAGCAGTCGACCCTTCCGTGGGACCCGAGCGGGGCCCCGAACATGTCGTGGAGCCTTGCGCTCCACTCCTCGGCGAGCTTCACGACCAACACCGACTTCACCCACTTCACCAACGAGTCCCAGCTGAGCTTCGCCTCGCTCGTCATCGCGTGGCCGATCGCCCTGTTCCTTTCGGCGGCGACCGGTCTGGCCGTCTTCGCGGCGATGGTCCGGGGGTTCGTCCGCCGCGACGGGACGATCGGCAACTTCTACGTCGACGTGGTCCGGTCGATCACCCGGGTCCTGCTCCCGATCGCGACCGTCGCGGCGATCGTGATGGTGCTCCTCGGCGTCCCCGAGACGTATACGGCCCTCGTGATCGCCCACCCGCTCACGGGCGGGACCCAGACGATCTACCTCGGCCCGGTCGCCTCGTTCCAGTCGATCTCGCTGCTCGGGACGAACGGCGGGGGATTCTACTCGGCGAACATGGCGAGCCCTCTCGCCAATCCGAGCGCCGTCGCCGACCTGTTCGCGACGTTCGTGATGATGCTCATCCCGTTCTCCACGCCGTTCGCCTTCGGCCAGATGATCCGGCGTCGATCGGAGGCGTGGCCGTACTTCGGGACGATCCTCATCGTCTTCGGAGTCGCCTTCGCGCTGTTCATCGCCTACCAGGCGGCTTCGAACCCGTTCCTGGCGGCGGTGAACGGGCTGGGACCGTCCGCGAACGGCTACCCGGTCGGCCAGGAGACGCGGTTCGGGCTCTCCGACGGCTCGCTGTTCCAGGTCGTTAGCGTCTATTCGAACGTTGGTGCCAACAACATGGCGATCGGCTCCGTCTCCCCGGTCGCCCAGCTCGTGCTCCTCTTCGGGATGTTCACCCAGAGCACGCCGGGCGGAGAGGGGACCGGGTTCGCGACCCTGCTCCTGTTCTCGCTCCTCGGGATCTTCGTCGGCGGACTGATGGTCGGGCGGACGCCCGAGTACCTGGGGAAGAAGATCCAGACCAGCCAGGTCCGTTGGGCCGCGCTTGCGGTGCTGATCCATCCCGCGACGATCCTCTTGCCGTTCGGCGTCGCGATCCTGAGTCACCAGGTCGACTTGGCCGGAGCGACTTCGGGGGCGACCGCGCACAACTTCACTTCGGTGCTCTACGAGTTCACCTCGGAGTCGGCGAACAACGGGAGCGCGCTCTCGACCGCCCAGTTCAACGACACGACCGTCTTCTTCAACGTCGCCGGCGCCCTCGTCATGCTCGTCGGCCGGTTCGTCCCGATCTACGTCATGCTCCGGATCGGGGGCCTGTTCGCCTCGCAGGACCCGCTCGCCCCCAACGCCGGCACGCTGCGCACCGCGAGCGCGACGTTCTGCCTCTACCTCACGCTGTTCCTGATCATCACCACGGCCCTGATCTTCCTGCCGGTGATGGCGCTCGGCCCGCTCGGCCAGATCGTCTGAGGGGGCAACGATGGCAGCGGAGTTCCTGATCGAACCAGGGGCCAAGGTCTCCGTCCGGCGCGTGCCGCACACGTCGTGGCGCCGGGTGCTCGCCGACTCGTTCCGCCACTTCAGCCCCCGCCGACAGGTCCGCCATCCGCTGATGTTCTGCGTCTACGTCCTGTTCCTGTTCTCCGCGGTCGTCACCGTCTACCCGCGGGCGTTCCCCGACATCCTGCGGACGTACAACCCGGGGTACTACCTCGCGGTGACCGTCATCCTGTTCCTCACCCTCTGGTTCGCCAACCTCTCGGACGCGATCGCGGAAGCCCAGGGACGGGCCCAGGCCGACAGCCTGCGCGAGATCCGCAGTGGAATCCGGGCCCGGCAGGTGCTCCCGGACGGAACGAACCGGTGGGTGCCGTCGGACATCCTGCACGTCGGCGACACCGTCGAGGTCCGGCCCGGTGAGCCGGTCCCCGTCGACGGCGACGTGATCTCCGGGGCCGCGCTCATCGACGAATCGATGATGACCGGGGAGTCGGAGGCGGTCACCCGGGAGAGCGGCGGCGACCGCACGAGCGTGCTCGGCGGCACGCGCGTCCTGCAGGGGACGGTCCAGGTCCGGGTCAGCGCGGCCCGGGGGGAGTCGTTCCTCGACCGGTTGATCCGGCTCGTCGAGGGTCTCGGGCGGGAACCGACCCCGAACGAGATCGCCCTCTCGGTGCTCCTGGCCGCGCTGACGATCACGCTGTTCATCGTCTGCGTCTCGTTCGTTTACCTCGCGAACTTCTCCGGCATCGTCACGATCGACCTGGCCACGATCGTCGCGCTGTTCGTCTGCCTGATGCCGACCACGATCGGGGCCCTCCTGCCCGCGATCGGGATCTCGGGCGTCAACCGCGTCGCCCGGGCGAACGTCATCGCGAAGTCCGGGAAGGCGGTCGAGGCCGCGGGCGACCTGGACGTCCTGATCCTCGACAAGACGGGCACGATCACCGTCGGCAACCGCCTCGCCGTCCAGTTCGTCCTGGCGCCGAACATCACGGCCAAGGAGCTGGTCGAGGGGGCGATGCTCGCGTCGAGCCTGGACGAGACGCCCGAGGGACGGTCGATCGTGCGGCTGGCCGCCCGCCAGAACGTCCCGGTGCGCCGGCTCGCCCCCGGGACGTTCCGGGTGCTGCCGTTCACGCCCGAGCGCCGGATGAGCGGACTCGTGCTCGACGACGGCACCGAGGTGTTCAAGGGGTCCCTCTCCGCGATGCAGGCGTACGGCGCGGAGCTGCCGGGCGCCCTGCTCCAGTCCGCGATGCAGTTCTCCCGTCAGGGGATGACCCCGCTCGCGGTCGCGGTGAACAAGCGGGTCCTCGGTGTGGTCG
>JASHWW010000038.1 GCA_030043855.1 Thermoplasmata archaeon | reverse complement strand
CGGTCGTCGCCGACGGGCGGCGAGGACGCCGCGGCGCTGGTCGCCCGCGTGCTCCCCCGGTGGGCCGACCGACTTCGGCCGGGCGGTCGTCTGGTCGTCGTGGTGCCCGGCGGGCCGGACCCTGTGGCGCCACCGTGGCGACGGGTCCTGTCCGTCCCCGTGCGGGTCCACCGGAGCCTGACCCGGGAGTTCCGGGTGTACGAGCGCTAGGGGAACGTCGCGCTGAACAGCGTCCCGGCGGTCCCCGTGCCCGATTCGGCGCACGACTGCGTCGTCCCCAGAGCGACGTCCACGACGACCGCAGCCGCCGAGTTCCAGAAGTCGATCCCGAGCGAGATCGTCGAGGTCGCATTGATCGTCACCTCGTCGACGCCGGGCAGCGTGGCGGTCGGGCCGGTCAGTTCGACGGTGGTGCCGTTCGGGAGGACGTACCGCCACTCGAGCGTGGTCGCCCACGCGGCGAGCTCGGAGGCATTGAGCGTCCGATTCGACGTACCGTTGGCGACGACGACGGTGGTGACGGTCGCGGTGAAGGCGTAGCCGTGCGGGACCGGGTCGCCGTTGGTCACCTCGGCCGACAGGTTCGCGGCGATGGCGGCGCCGGGCGGCGTGACACCGGGGATCTGCACCTCCGCGTTCGAGAAGGAGACGGTCCCCGGCGGCGTCGACAGGGGGACGATGACGAAGCCGCTGACCAGCACCACGGCGACGAGCGCGCCGACGACGTACCGCTTCGCGTCGAGCGGGGTCCGGTCGTTGAGGGGGGGCGGGTGCCGCAACCCGAGCAACAGGACGAGGATCGCGAACAGCAGCCAGCCGTAATAGAAGAACCCGAAACCGAACAGCAGGATCGCGGCGGCGTAGCTGACGAACCGGGCCCGGTCGCCGAGGAGCGCCCGGAAGACGTGCCCGCCGTCGAGGGAGCCGGCCGGAAGGAGGTTGATCGCCGTGATGAAGATCCCCACCCAGCCCGCCAGCGCCAGGGGGTGCAGGTTGAGGAGCCCCGGTGGGAGGAATTGGGAGAGGACCCACCAGAACAGCGACGGACCGAGCAGGATGTTGCCGTAGCTCTGGCCGAGGAACGACGGCCCGCAGTAGCTCGCCGGCAGGACCGGCGAGTGCGCGGAGAGGACGAGTCCGGCGAGCGCGATCGGAACCGACAGTGCGAACCCTGCGATCGGGCCGGCGACCCCGACGTCGAAGAGCGCCTTCCGGTCCGGGAACGGCTCGCGGATGCTCACGAACGCCCCGAACGTCCCGAACAGGAACGGCGGCGGGATCGGAATGAAGTACGGGAGCGATGCGTCGAGCCGCCGTCGCCGGGCCATCCAGTAGTGCGCGAACTCGTGGACCCCGAGGATCGCGAGGAGCGGGCCCGCGAAGAAGAGGCCCCCGTCGACGAAGTCCGTGACCGTCAGGGAGACCCCGCCGACGTACGTGAGCCAGATCATCGCTCCCGCGAATACGGTGGTCGCGACGGTCGCGAGCAGCAGCGCCACGTTGACCCATTCGCGCGAGCGGCGAGCGCGCGGGCGTCGCAGGACCTCGACGAAGTCCTCGCCGCCCTCGCGACGGAGCAGCGGGATGTACCCCTGCTCCCAGAGGTCCTGGCGCAGGCGGTCGAATCGCCCCTCGAGGGTCGCCGGATCGAGGTGGACCGCGAGGAGGACCGATTGGGGTCCGATCCGCGTCTCGTAGACGGGGAACTGGGACGCAACGAGCGCGCGGATCCGGTCGAGCTCGGTCGCCCCGCTGCCGGACGGGATCGGGCCGGCGGTGCCGGACACCGGGCGCTATCCCCCCGACGCCGACTTGCGCAGTCGCTTGGCCCGTTCCTTCGAGCTGTAGCCGGTGACCGCTTCGAGGAACCGGTTGTACCGCGCGATCGTCTCGGATGCCACCGCTTCGGGTACCTTCGGGTCCATCGTCATGTCGACTTGCAGCTCGCGACCCGCCGCCCCCGCGGAGAGCCGCTGCAGCGCCCCGAACGACGCGACGACCGATTCTCCCTCCCGGGCGGCGGTCCCGAACTCCGCCCGGGCGATCTCCTCGAGGCGGGCCGCGACGAGGTTCGCGCGGTGGTCGGGCCGGACGGGGTACTTCTGCACGGCGAGCGGTCGAGACGGGAGCCGAATAAAAACCCTGCCGCGAGGCTCGGACCCTCGGAGGTATCAGACCGTCTCGATCTCGAACCGGACGCGGTAGCCCTGCAACTGCCGGGTCAACTCGTCCGACAGGTCGAGCACTTGCTCCCGCGACGCCGGACCTTGCCAGTCGTAGACGAAGTCGTAGTTCCCGTGCGTCGGGAGGAACCCGCACGACCGCAGCCGGTCGGCGACCTCCGACGGCTTCGCCCCCTCGCTGTCGAACGTCACCCGGAGGTAGGTCTCCATCAGCGAACCGAGGAACGGACGGAGGGAAAGGCGTTGCGCTCCGCGCCCGGCCGGAAGATCCGCGCCAACGCGGAACGTCGTTGTCGGGACGACCCGGCCGCGAGCGGGACGGGAGGGAGGGCGATCGTCGGCGATCGCTCGGCGAGCCAGTACCCGCCGGGTCGCCGGGCGCTCACCCCGACGCCCAGGTCGTAGCCCTCGACGGCACGCGCCGCGAGCACCCGGGCCCGAGGCGCGCCGGCGCTCTTGGCCCGAGGCCCCGTCCGCGGGACCAGGATGAGCCGCGAGCGGGGGAACGCGGCGCGCAGTACGACGGCGAGCTCCGGCAGGAGGACCGGGGCGTCGGTCGAGAGTCCGATCCGGAGCGGGGCCCGGCGACGGCCCTCGCGGTCGATCTCGCCGGCCCGGATCCGACGCGAGCTGACCGGTCCGAGGTCGTCCGCGAGGACGAGCGGGACGACGACGATCGGGACCGCCGGGTGCCCGCGGCGGCGACGCTCCGCGTTGACCGCGACGCCCCCGGCGGCGGTCTCCGCCGAGACGACCAACGCGTCGACGCCCGGTTCCACCGAGCGCCCGAACCGGTCCGCGAGGGGGACGATCCGCCATCGGCGGCGCGGGAACCGCTGGGCCAGGAACCGGGCGAGGCTCCGTCGCCGCGCGGCGAACGACTGCACGCGATCCCCGGCGGGTTTCGGATGCGCCGCAAGGTACGCGTCGGTCGTGAGCCCGATCGAGACCGTCCGCCCGGTCCGGAACGCGGCCGCGAGCAACGCCGCGTGCCCGACGTGCAAGCGGTCGAACGTCCCGCCGAGGACCGCATGGCCGTACCGCGGCACGACGACCTCTACCGGAAGAAGCTGCTCGCGAAGACGATGGCGATCAGCGCGATCGCCCCGTACAGGAGGAGGGTGTAGTTGCGCCGCGTCATCTCGCGACGGCGCAGTTCGTCGCGGCACGCCCGGCTGCACGCCTCGTCCCCGACGCCGGTGACCTTGCCGCAGACCTTGCAATGTCGATGGTCCGCCTCGGGCGCCACGGCGATGCGAGCCCGGCGCGGTGCTTATCGTTGCTGGAGCGGCGGTCCGCCTAGGCGCGCCGCGGCCGTCGGCGAGGGTCCCGTTCGGGGGCGGCCTCGAGGGCGGCTTCGGGGTCCATCGGGTTCGGCGGGTCGTTCGCGAACGCTCCGACGGCCGCCGTCGCCCGCAGGTCGTCTCCCAGGACCTCGTCCTCGGCGGGTCGGGACGTCCGGCGCGGGGGCCGGGCGGCCGGGTGCGGAACGATCGCCTCGCCTTCGGCCGAGAGTTGCCGGAGGAGGTTCAGCCAGATCCGACCCTGGCTCGCGATCGAGGTCTCCAGCCGGTCGCGCAGGTCGCTCGTCTGTTCGAGCAGCTCGCCCTCGATCCGCCGCAGCTCGCGGGCCATCTCGCGGCGGAGCTCCTTGAACCGGGCCTCCGACTCCTCGGGGACCGAGTGGACCTTCTCGAGCTCCGCGACCTTGAGCCAGGTACGGCGCACCAGCGGCAACATCCGGTCGCTCAGGACCTGCAGGCGCCGGTCGATGTCGACGACCTCCCCGTGGACGGTCCGCTCCAAGCGGGCCGACGACTCCTCCGCCTGCGTCCGGAGCTTCAGCTCGGCGTCCGCGAGGAACGATTGGAAGACCTTCTCCTGGTCCGGCCGGAACGTCTCGAGACTTCGGCCGACGCGGTCCCGGACGGCCGCGTCGAACTGGCTCGAGTCGATCGTTCGCGCGAGCGACTGGTCGACCTCGGATTTCAGCCGCGCGAGGAGCTCGACGTACTTTTCGCGCTCCCGCTCCTGGTTCTCGCGGAGCTTCTGCTCGAAGTACGACTGGAGCCGAACCTGCAGACCGGCGATCGACTGCGCCTGGGCCTCGGTCACCTCGGCGATGCGGGCCTCGCGCTCCACCGCCAGGCGGCGCTCCGCCTGCCCGATCCGCTCTTCGGACCCGACCGCCGACTTCGTCTTCGCGTCGGCGACCGCCGCCAGCATCCGGTTCTCGACGTCCTTCGAGCGGCCGTCGACCAGGACCGTCCACCGCTGCTCGAGCTCGCGCAGTTCCTTCGTCCGTCGCTGGTCGGCCTCGTTGGCCCGCGCGGCGAGCAGGTCGCGCACGCGTGCCTCGACCTCCTCCCGGACGGCGGTTCCCTGCTCCTTGAGCTCGCGGACCTCGAGGTCGAGCTGGGCCACGACGGCGGTGCGGAGCTCCTCCTCCGCCCGGGCGGTGAGCGCCGAGATCTCGTCGGTGGTGCGCTTGAGCTCCTCGCGGAGCCGCTCCGCCCACATCTCCCCGGAGGTCTGGACCGTTCGGTGGACCGACTCGCCCAGCTCGGCGAACTTCGGTTCCATCGCCGAACGGACCTTCGTCGCCGCCTCGTCCGAGATCGCGGACGGCGACACGATCGGTCGCGCCTCCACGGTCGCGATGCGGGACGCGAGGTCGTGTGCGGCGGCGACGACCGCTTTCTGCGACGCCTCCTGGAGCTCCCGGGCGCGCGCCTCGAGCGCCACGGCCCAGCGGCCCTCCAGCTCGCGCGTCGCCACGGCGATGCGCGCGTCCACGGCCGCCGGGTCGGCCCCCGGCGCCGTGGGCGTCGGTGACTTGGACAGGTCGGCGAACCGCTGATCGATCATCTTGCGAAGGCGGTCCTCGAGACCGGGGTCCGCCGCGACGGGCGCGGGGGGCGCCGCCGGCGCGGGCGTCGCCGCCGACGTCGTGGGAGGTGCGGGGGAGGGCGCTACCCCGGGCCGGAGCGACATGTCGTCGGTCGTGGAGAGCGGAACGGATTTCGGGCCCGTCGTGGGGGGTACTACGACGTCCGGCGGTCGCTGCAGCTAAGCCGGGAGCTTCGGGGCAGCGGCCGTCACCGCCGTCGCTTCCGCGACCGGCGGGGGAGGCGGCGCCACGACCGTCGGGGCCGCGAGGATCGGGCTCTCGCCCGGTTGGGCCTTGAGATACTCGTTGGCGCGACGGGCGGCCTCGCCGCTCATCGCGACGCCGCGGCCCTTCGGCCGGGTCTGCAGGAGCGCCGCGGTCTCCATCGCCGTGGCGATCCGCCACATCTCCTTGCGACGCTCGCGCCCGGCCTGGCGCTCGGCGTCCTGGAGATGCGCCCGGATCCGGGCGCCCTCGACCGCGTCGACGCGCCGCGCGACCTCGCCGAGCTTCTCGTCGGCCCCGTCGCGGGCGTACTGCAACAGGAGCGGCAACGTCTCCTTCGACTTCGGCCCCGGCGGCTTGGTCAGGTCCCGGAGCGAGACGGGCGCGGCCTCCCAGCTCTGGATCCGCTTCGTGTGGCGCTCCCCCTGCGCCTCGCCCCGCGGGACGCGCATGAGCGCGAGGGCCAGCGGGATCTGTTCCGCGAACTCGTGGAGGTTGACCTTGGCGGCCGGCAGGAAGTAGGGGAAGACGAGGAACGCTCCCAGTCCGACCAGCGACGCCGGCAGGATCCGGACGAGGTCGAGGACGACCTGGCTCGCTGCCTCCCACTGCTCCGCTGCGACGATGACGACCGGCTCGGTCGTCCCGCGGTGGAAGAGGAACCCTTCCCCGACGGCCTGGTAGACGGCCGGGTCCGGTTCGGCCGCCGGCTTCGCCGGGCCGGCCTTCGGTCCCATCGTCCCGTGGGCCCGGAGGATCGCGCCGCCGAAATCGCCCGAGGCGGTCAGCGCGTCGGTCTCGAAGACGAGCGTCTTCATGCCGAGGCGCGGGCGGTCCTCGGTGGAGAGGAACATCCGGCCGACGCACGTGTACTTGCCGTTCGCCGCCGGGTAGAGGAACAGGTTCGGGTAGAACGAGAGCGGCTGGGACGGGTCCGGGTCCCAGTAGTCGTGGGTGTCGGCGACGTTGACCGTCAGGTTGCCGACGATCCGGATCGTTTCGAGGGTCTCGCGCCGTCCCGCGAAGTCGTCCGGGATCGTCGTGTACCCGGGGCTCTCCGCCTCGTTGTCGACCTGACGGCACCAGACCGAAGCGACCGGCGCGAGGTTCCCCGACGGACGGACGTCGGGTACGGCCATCACGCCCCCTTCGTCTGCCGGCGATTCAGGATCCGCTCGCAGGCGCGGGCGAGCGGGAGGGTGGTGTTCACCATCACGGGGACGCCCATCGTCGGGGTGCCTACGTTCGGTGCCTCCTCCCCGGACTCCCCGACGAACAGGGGATGGCCCTCCCCCGTCGAAACGGCGCTCGAGATCAGGAAGACGTCCTCCTTGGCGGAGATCCCCCGGCCCTCCTGGGCGACCAGGATCGTGCCGAGCCCCGCCCCGTCGCGGCG
>JASHWW010000037.1 GCA_030043855.1 Thermoplasmata archaeon | reverse complement strand
CGACCGCGGACTGCTCGGTCCCGATCCGTGCGTGGAGGGCCCGCGAGAGCGCGCGGCTCTCCGCGACCGACGAGGAGCTGGGCCGTCGCCCTCCCCGGGAGGTCGGCTTCGCCTCGCTCGCCAGATCCCGCGCGGCTTCGAGGACGATGGGGAGCGCCTCCGCGGGGTCCGCGACGCTTCCGACGAGCCGTTCGGCGGCCGCGCGGGCGATCGACCGGACCCGCGGGTCGGCGATCAGTCCGGAGAGCTCGCGGCCCAACCGTCGCCCCGAGAGGTACTGCGACACGGCCGACGGGGCAAGGCCGAGCGCCCGGGCCGCACGTCGCTCGGGCAGTCCGCTCGTTTCGACCAGTTCCCGGGCGATCAGGGCTTGCGCGATCTGGACCCACGACGCGGCGGTCTCGGACGCCCGCGGCATGGGCCGAGGACGCCGTCTCCCCACTTATCGTTCGGCCCGACGACGTGACGGCGGCGCCGGTCGTACGTGGGGCAGGGTGCTTACGAGTAGCACTGTTCCGAGGACGTCTCCCCGGGGACGCTGACCGCGCCATTCGTCGCATTGATTCCGATCATGTAGTATGGGGAGGTGATCTCGGTCCCCTCGCCGGCGAACTGACACTCCGAGTACTCGAACACATAGTTCGCACCCTCGCTCGGGGTGCCGAGGAGGATCACCTCGAGCGACGTCGCGTTCGGATTCGCCGATTCGAAGGTGGCCGCACCCCCGGTCCACGCGTCCTCGGCCGCCGTCGGGCTCGCGAGGACGGTGGCCGGGAGCGGCCCCAGATCTGACGAGACCAGAGAGCTGCAGTCGGGGCCCACCTCGACGACCCCGCCATAGGTCGATCCGCCGACCACGATGACGAAGAGGAAATCGCCGGCGGCGTTGTAGTAGAGCAGGAACCAGGCGCTGGCGAGCCCGGAAGAGAGGTTCGCCGACGTCGCCGGAATCGAGACCGTACTTGGGGGAGCCCCCCCGCTCGTGGAGGTGATCGTGCAGCCGCTGCTACTTCCGCCCGTCGGAAGAACTTCGCCCACTGGCTGCACGATTCCGATCGCGGCGCCGAGCGTCCACGGGCCGTAGATCGCGGACGTTGCGGTCCCACCGGCCGCCGATTGGGCGGTTCCGTAGCTTACCGCGGCGCCGACGCCCGAGCCGCCGCCGCCCCCGTGGCTGAGCGCCAAGGCGAGGACGAGGATCACCACGACGACGACCGCAGCCGCGGCCACGAGTCCCAGCGTGCGACGGGAGGTCCGCGTCGGCGGCGGGTGCGCCGGGGCCGGGGCTCCCGACTCGGTTGGTCCAGGGCCCGCGGGCGGGGGACCGGGGGTCGCGGTCGTCGGTGCGTCGGTCGGTGCGGTCGGAGCGGGAGCGGCGGGGTCCGCTGCCATGTCCTCCGGAAGGGGACGGCCGTCTATAGAGAGTTCGTTCGTCCCGTTCCCCGTCCGTTCGGAGCGCCGGCCGTGGGGAGGAGGGTCCGGAACCAGGCGCCGATCGCCCGGGGACGAGCCCCGGAGGCGATCCGCTCTTCGAGGGCCGAACCAACGATGAAGCCGTCCGCTCCGGCGGCGAACGCCGCCGCGGCGGTCGCACGGTCCCGAATCCCGAATCCCACGAGGACCGGTCGCGCCGGTACCGCGCGGTGGGCGACCGACACGATCGCGCGGAGCTGTCGAGCCGCCGCCGGAGAACCGGCGCCCGTGGTCCCGTACCGCGAGACGAGGTAGAGAAAGCCGCGAGACGTCCGCGCCAGCCGCCGGACGCGAGCGGCCGAGGTCCCCGGCGCCGCCAAAAGTACGAGGGACAAGCCATGCCGCGCGCTGGCGCGCACCCATGGGCCGGACTCTTCGAGGGAGAGATCCGGCACGATCAATCCGGTCGCTCCGGCTCCGGCGAGCGCGGCCATCGCGGGATCCAGTCCGTGTCGCCATACGGGGTTCGCGTAGGTCATCACCGCCGTCGGAAGTCGGCGGGACGTTGTCGTCGCGGCCGCCAGCAGGTCGGACCACCCCGTCCGATGCCCGAGCGCGGTCTGGGCCGCGGCGGACAGCGTCGGCCCGTCGGCGATCGGATCGCTGAACGGATACCCGAGCTCGACCCCGGCGGCGCCCGCGGCCGCCAGAGCGTCGACGGTCGGGCCCAGCGTTCGCGCGCGGGCTCGGTCCACCATGAGGTAGGGGAGGGCGATCGGCCGGGCGGCTCGGCGAGATTGCTCAAGCGCGAGGTCGAGCCGCACGCAGCACCACCTCGAGGTCTTTGTCCCCCCGACCCGAGAGCGTCACCACGACCCGCTGCCGCGACGATCGGCGCGACGCCTCCCGCACGGCCGCGAAGATCGCGTGGGACGGCTCCAGGGCCGGGAGGATCCCCTCGTCCTCGGCCAGCCAGTGGAAGGCGCGCAGTGCGTCCGCGTCGTGGACCGCGATGTATCGGACCCGCCCCGTGTCCTTCAGCAGTGCGTGTTCCGGCCCGACGCCGGCGTAGTCCAGCCCGGCCGAGATGCTCTCGGTATCCGAGACCTGTCCGTCCGGTGACTGGAGCACGTAGGAGTACGCCCCGTGGAGGATCCCCGGGCGACCTCGGGTCAGCGAGGCGGCTCCCGCCCCGCGCCCCGCGGGCCCACCGGCTTCGACCCCCAACAGCTCGACCGGAGTGCGCAGCAGTGGATGGAACGTGCCGATCGCGTTCGAACCTCCCCCGACACAGGCGACGACGAGATCCGGCAGTCGGCCGAACGCGGCACGCGACTGGCGCCGGATCTCCGTCCCGATGACGCTCTGAAGATCGGCGACGATAGAGGGAAACGGGTGGGGTCCGACCGCCGAGCCTAGCAGGTAATGGGTCGTCCGCACGTTGGCGATCCAATCTCGGAGCGCGGCGTTGATCGCGTCCTTCAGCGTCCGACTGCCGGTCGCCACCGGTCGAACCGTGGCGCCGAGCAGGCGCATCCGCTCGACGTTCGGGCGTTGCCGCTCCATGTCGACTTCGCCCATGTAGACCTCGGTCGCGAGGCCGAGCGCCGCCCCGATCATCGCCGTCGCCACCCCGTGCTGGCCGGCGCCGGTCTCGGCGATGAGCCGGGGCTTGCCCATGCGCCGGGCCAGGAGCCCCTGTCCGAGGGCGTTGTTGAACTTGTGGGCGCCGCCGTGCACGAGGTCCTCGCGCTTCAGCCAGATCTGCGCGCCCCCGGCCCGGTGCGTCAGTCGCGGCGCGTAGTGCAGGGGGGTCGGACGACCGCCGAACGTCCGCGACAGACGTCGCAGCTCCGCCCGGAACGCCGGGTCGCGGCGGGCCGAGCGCCACGTCCGCTCGAGTTCGGTCAGCGCCGGAACGAGGGTCTCGGGGACGTAGGCGCCGCCGTACGGACCGAACCGCCTAGGCATGGCCGTGCTCGAACGTCTCGACCGCCCGGACGAAGGCGCGCATCCGTTCGGGGTCCTTGCGACCCGGCGCGGATTCGATCCCCGAGGAGACGTCGACCCCCCACGGCCGAACGGTCGACAGGGCGTCGCCGACGTTCTCCGGCGTCAGCCCGCCGGCGAGGACGAACTTGCGCCCGGGGTCCCGATCGACGAGTTGCGCGCACGTGCTCCAGTCGGGGCGGACCCCGCTCCCACCGGGCAGGGGTTGACCGGCGGCATCGAGGTGGATCCGCGGGTGGTCCTCCGCCGGGGGCACCGTCGGAAGCTCCGCGACGGGCGTCGGCGGGATCGCCAGGGACGGGACGATGTGGTGGATCTCGAGGAATTCGAGACCGGGAGGGATCTCCCCGTAGACCTGGACTCGGTCGACCCCGACCTCGTCGAACAGACGGTGAATGAGCTCGGCGGACGGCCGGACGACGACGGCCCACGCCTCGGCCTCCGAGGGGACGCGGTCGATCATGCGGGCGGCCGCTTCCGGCGCCAGCGTCCGTGGGGAGCCCGCCACGTCGACGACGAATCCGGCGGCGCCCCCCGCCGGAACCTCCGCGAGGACCTCGGGGTCGGTGATCCCGCAGAACTTCACGAACGTCCTCATGGCACGACCCCGCGGCGAGCGGCACGGAGGGAGTCGGCGAATGCGCCGGGACGATCCGACCGGGCCAGGGCCGTTCCGACGAGGATCCCGTCCACGCCGAGCTTCCACAAGGCGGCCGCATCGTCCGGCGAGCCGACCCCGCTCATCCCGAGCAGAGGGCGCAGTCCCCGCCGGACTGCGCCGCGGATCGTCCGGGCGGCACGCTGGGGCTCGAAATCGAGACTGTCGAGATCGCGGACGTTCACCCCGTACACGTCCGCGCGCAGCTCGTCGGCGAGAGATAATTCTGCCGGGGCGTGGAATTCCAGGACGACCTGGAGCCCCGCCGCCCGCGCTCGCTCCGCCAGCTCGCCGAGCGGCATCGGAAGCCAACGCTCCGTCTGGAGCCTCGCGATCAGCAGGATCGCGCTCGCCCCCGCGCGGCGAGCGGCGGTGATCTGCCGGGGGTCGATGACGAAATCCTTGAACAGTACCGGCTTCCCCGATGCCGACGCAAGCGCGGCCACATCCCCGGGGGAGCCGTGAAACGCCGGTCCGGTGGCGAGGCACGAGTACGCGGCCACGGACGGTACGTTGGTCGCCGCCACGAACTCCGCGACGGTCCGCGGGGCCCCGATGGCGCCGGGTCGCCCGGGAGAGACCCGCTTGTATTCGGCTACGATCGCCCCGTCGCTGGCGTGGCGCTCGATGGCGGCCCGGAAGCTCGGGGGGATGGCTCTCGGCGCGGGGAGACCCTCGCCGTACGTGGCGGCGGCGACCTCTTCGCGCATGGCGGGGATCATCTCCGACAGGAACCGCACGTTAGCTCGCCTCCCCGGGGTATCGTCGTCCGAGACGTCGCAGTTCCTCTAACAGTTGTTCGGCCCGTCCATCGTCGAGGGCTTCGCGAGCAGCCGAAATCCCCGCGCTCAGGGTCGGTGTGCGACCGGCGACCCAGATGGCCGCGCCGCTCGTGAGCAGGACGGCGCCGCGTCGGGCGCCTCCCCCACCGGCGAGCAACCGGCAGGTCTCGTCCGCGGCGGCGGGGGGCGCCATGGGTCCCCAATCGCCGCGCCGATCTTCCCCGGCGAGCAACGTCCGGGGTTCGAACGTTCGCGGGACCATCCGTCGACCGGTCCACTCGATGCCGAGCGTCCGAGCGCGGGGCGAGAATTCGTCCGCCCCCTCGGCCGAGGTCACGACCAGCGCGCGCCGGACGCGCAGCGCGGCGAGGGCGCCGGCCGTGGCGACGCGGGCCGCACGGGTCCCGGTTCCGGTGAGCTGGAACGGGACCTCCGCCGGATTTGCGAGCGGCCCCAGTCGATTGAAGATCGTGGGGATCCCCAGCGCGCGACGGGCGTCTGCCACGATCCGTGTGGCGGGGTGGAACAACGGTGCGTGCAAGAAGGCGATCCGGTACTTCCGGTAGCTCTCTCGGGCGAACGCGACCGAGGTCGTCACGGGAAGCCCGAGCGCGACCAGAAGATCGCTCGACCCGCACGGGCCCCGCGCGCTCCGATTGCCGTGCTTCACGACGGGGACGCCGGCCGCAGCCACGACCAGGGCGCTCACGGTCGAGACGTTGAACGACCGAACGCCCGCTCCACCCGTCCCACACAGGTCGACGGCGCCCTCCCGTCGAGCGACCGGGAACGGGACCGCGCGACGCCGGAGCTCGACCGCGAG
>JASHWW010000002.1 GCA_030043855.1 Thermoplasmata archaeon | reverse complement strand
TCGAACGGCACCGGAAGGTCCTCCCCGGCCCAGCGCGGCTCCTGCCCGATCTCCTGGACGGTCTCGACCAGGAGCTCGCCGTCCCGGTACTCGACGACTTTCCACGTCCGTCCGTGGAGGAGGAAGATCTCCTCGGGCTGCGCCAGGATCTGGGTCAGCACGAATCGCTCGTCGAGCGTCCCGATCAGGCGGCGGGTCGCGATGTCGCGGAGGCGATACGTCCGCTCGTCGGGGATCAACGACAGGGAGGCGTAGAACCGAGCCAGGGTCGCACGGCCCGACGTCAGCCGCGTCTCGACCCTTCTCGCGAGCGACAGTCCGACGAGGTAATCGACGAGCTCCACCCACTCCGGGTCCGACAGGTCGACGACCGGAGCGGCGTGGCGGAGACAGGCGACCCACCGCGCGATGTCGATCGAACCTTCCGCCCGGAGACTCGCGACGATCTGCTGCGCGGCCGCCAGCCGGTTGCGGGTTCGCCAGGCGATCGGTTCGATCTGGCCGTCGTCGGCGCGGCGGGCAAGCACCGCGGCCTCCTCGAGATCGTCGTCGTCGAGCGCCAGCACCGTCCCGTGGATCGTCCGATCGAGCCGATGTCCGGAGCGACCGACCCGTTGCACGAGCCGTCCGACCTGGTGGGGGGACCCGAACTGGACCACGTGGTCGATGACCCCGACGTCGATGCCGAGCTCGAGCGACGACGTCGCGACCAGGCCCCGGAGCTGCCCGTCGCGGAACGCGCGCTCCGCCTCCTCGCGGACCTCCCGCGAGAGCGACCCGTGATGGACGGCCACGGGAAGATCGGGCGCGAGGCGATTGAGTCGGGCCGCGAGGCCCTCCGCCGTCGGACGCGTGTTGACGAACACGAGGGTCGTCCGATGGGAGCGGATCTCCTCCTCGACCTGCCGGACCCCCGCGAGGAGGACGGCGTCCGCCTTCAGATCCCGAACGAGGTCGGCCCCGAGCGGAGGGCGGTCCTCCCGCGGCCGCCGCGCGTTCAATTCGAGGACGCGCCGCCCGGTCGCGGCCAAGACCCGGACGTCGCGGGGAGCCGGCGCAAGAAACCGCGCGACGGCCTCGGGGTTCCCGACGGTCGCCGAAAGACCGATGCGGCGGACCCGACGGCCGGTGAGGACGTCCAGCCGCTCGAGCGTGAGCGCCAACTGGGCGCCCCGGTCGGACCCGACGAGCTCGTGCACCTCGTCGACGATCACGGTCCGCACGTTCGCGAGGGAGGCCCGGAGGCGGTGCCCGACGAGCAGGATCTGCACCGTCTCCGGCGTGGTCAGCAACAGATCCGGCGGGCGCCGCGACTGGGCCAGACGCTGCGACGTCGGCGTGTCGCCGTGCCGGACGGCCGCCGTGAGGCCGACCTCCCCGACGAGAGCGACCAGGCGGTGCTCGAGGTCGCGGTTCAGGGCCCGCAGCGGGGTGATGTAAAGGATCGAGACCGCGGGGGTCGGGTCGCGCAGACGTCGGGTGAGCAGCGGGAGGAGCGCCGCCTCGGTCTTGCCCGTCCCCGTCGGCGACAGTAGGAGCGCATCCGCGTCCCCCGCCAGCACCGGGAAGGCGAGTTGCTGGATCTCGCTCGGTTCGTGGATCCCGCGACGACCGACCGCGGCGGCGAGGCGCGGGTCGATCTCCGGACGGTCGAGCGCGTCCCCCGACGACATCGGCGAGCGCGACCAACGGCGGGAGAAAGGCGTGACGCCTAGACGTCCGCGCCCGGCTCGAGGTCGAGCATCCGGAGCCCGAAGCTCTCCACCAGCGGGCGGCCGAACGTGCGGTCCGGGAACGCCTCGACCGCGATCTCGCCGAGCACCCCGAGCTGGGCGCGCAGGAGGTGACCGCCGACGAGGTCGTGGTCGGGACCGGCCGCGGCCGCATGCAGGTGGATCGACGGACGTCCGTCGGCGCGGGCGATGGTTCCGTGGAGGGCGACGAGCTCGTGGGGCGCCTCCAGGTCGTGCGGCTGGTACGCCTTCCCGTCCCAATATCCGAACGTCGCGTGCTTGAGCATCCCGATGCCGAAGAGGATCGTACCGGCCCGGATCTGCTCGCGCTCGGCGAACGCGGTCAGCGCCTCGAAGAGGTCCTGGCCGTCGTCCAATCGGAGGAGGTATCGCGTTCCGTCCCGAACCGTCTGCATCGAACCGGGGAGACTTCGAGACGGTAAGGAGATTGCCCGGGGCAAACGGTATGGTCGACCGCCCCTTCCGGGGCGACCCCATGGCGCAGCTCGAACCGGAGGCCCTCGTGCTCGACGAGCCGGGGCTCCTCCGTCGGATCGCCGAGGGAGGTTCGGCGCTCGTGGCGATGTCGGGTGGGGTCGACTCCGCGGTCGTCGCCTCCCTGGCGTTCGAGGCGCTCGGCTCCCGAGCGGTCGCCGTCACGCTGGAGGGGCCGGCGGTCGCCCGCGAGGAGGTCGCGCGAGCGAGGACCGTGGCGCGCGCGGTTGGGATCCGCCACGTCGTCCGGGAGGCCGACCCGCTCGCCCGCGCCGAGTACCGGGCGAATGCGTCGGACCGGTGCTTCCACTGCCGTTCCGTCGAGGCGGCGGTGCTCCTCTCCGTCGGGGCCGACGCGGGGTCGCGTCAGTACCTCGACGGGGTCCACGTCGACGACCTGGGAGAGGACCGGCCGGGGATCCGCGCTCTCGATGAGGCGGGCTTCTCTCACCCCCTCGTCTGGGCGTCGTGGAACAAGGCCGCCGTCCGGGCGGTCGCCCGTCGACGCGGCCTCCCGAACTGGTCGACCCCGTCGAACGCGTGCCTGGCCTCGCGGGTCGCGCGGGGGGAACCGATCGACGCCACGCTGCTTCGCCGGATCGAATCGGCGGAGGCCGTTGTTCGGGCCGAAGGGTTCCGCCAGGTTCGCGTTCGCGTCCGAGGCTCGGACGCCCGGGTCGAGGTCGATCCGGACGAGGTGCCGCGCCTCGCAGCCGAGCCCACGGCGTCCACCGTCGTCGCCCGCCTCCGGGCGATCGGATTCGCCCGGGTGACGTTCGACCCGAACGGATACGGCGTCCGACGGGGGCAATTGCCGGTGGTCCGATGACGCGGACCGCCCGGGCGCCGCCCGTCGAACCGACCCTCCCCGGCCGGTTCCAGCTGGAAACGGACCTGGTCCCGCAGGGGGATCAGCCCGAGGCGATCGACGAGATCGTCCGCCGGGTCGAGCGCGGCGAGCGGTACGTCACGCTGCTCGGCGTCACCGGGAGCGGGAAGACGTTCACGATGGCCCACACGGTCGCTCGCCTCCAGCGGCCGACCCTCGTCATCAGCCCGAACAAGACGCTCGCCGCCCAGCTGGTGAGCGAGTTCCGGGCCCTGTTCCCGCACAACGCGGTGGAGTACTTCGTCAGCTACTACGACTACTACCAGCCCGAAGCGTACGTTCCGCAGATCGACCTCTACATCGAGAAGGACGCGTCGATCAACGAGGAGATCGACCGACTGCGGCACCGGGCGACCCAGGCCCTGCTCACCCGCCGTGACGTCCTGATCGTCGCCTCCGTGAGCTGCATCTACGGGTTGGGCTCGCCGGAGGATTACCGGGCGTCGGTCGTCGAGGTCCGGGTCGGCCAGTCGATCGGCCGGCAGGGGCTCCTCGACCAGCTCGTCCGCATGAAGTACGCGCGCAACGATGTCGAGCTGAAGCGCGGCCGGTTCCGCGTCCGCGGCGGCACCATCGACGTGATGGGGGCCGGCGAGAACCTGCACCGCATCGTCCTCGAAGGGAGCCGGGTGGCCGCGATCGCGGAGCTGGATCCGGTCACGGGCGAGGAGGTGCGCGAGCTGACCGAGCTCGCCGTCTTCCCGGCGACGCACTTCCTGACCGTCGACGATCGGTTGCAGAAGGTCGTCGGCGAGATCGAGCGGGAGAGGGACGCGCGGGTCGCCGAGCTGCAGCGGAACGAGAAGATCGTCGAGGCCCAGCGGCTGAAGGGGCGCGTCGACTACGACCTCGAGATGATCCGGGAGACCGGCTACTGCTCGGGGATCGAGAACTACGCGCGATTCTTTGCCGACCGCAAGCCGGGCGAGCCGCCGTACACGTTGATCGACTTCTTCCCGAAGGACTTCCTGGTGTTCCTGGACGAGTCCCACGTGGGGGTCCCCCAGCTCGAGGGGATGTACAAGGGGGACCGGACCCGCAAGGACAACCTCGTCGAATTCGGTTGGCGGCTCCCGTCCTGCCGGGACAATCGGCCGCTCAAGTTCCCCGAGTTCCTCGGCCGCGCCCGCGAGGTCGTGTTCGTCTCCGCGACGCCGGGCCCGTTCGAGCGCAAGGTCTCGAAGGGGCTGGTCGAGCAGATCATTCGGCCGACCGGGCTCGTCGACCCGCCGATCGAAGTCCGGCCGCTCGCCGGGCACATCGCGGACCTGCTCACCGAGCTGCGCGCGTGCATCGACCGCGGCGACCGGGCGCTCGTCACGACGCTCACGAAGGCGACGAGCGAGGAGCTCGCGAACTATCTGGCCAACCAGGGGCTGAAGGTCCGCTACCTCCACTCCGACATCGAGACGCTCAAGCGGGTGGAGGTGCTCCGCGACCTACGTCTCGGCCGGTTCGACGTGCTCGTGGGGATCAACCTGCTCCGGGAGGGACTCGACCTGCCGGAGGTGAGCTTCGTCGCGATCCTCGACGCCGACAAGGAGGGGTACCTCCGGAGCGAGACGTCGATCGTGCAGACGGCGGGCCGCGCCAGCCGCAACGCCGCGGGGAAGGTCGTCCTCTACGCGGACCGTCTGACCGGCTCCATGTCCCGGGCGATCGCGGAGATGACCCGCCGGCGGAACGCCCAGCTCGCGTACAACGCGGCCCACGGGATCGTGCCGGAGTCGGTCCGCAAGGAGGTCCGATCGATCCTCGGCGAGGAGGTCGCCCCGTCCGGGGACCTGAGCGTCGAAGGGCTCGGCAAGCGGTGGAAGGATCGGATGCCCCTCCTCCTCGCGAACCTGGAAGAGGAGATGCGGCTGGCCGCCGAGCGCCTCGATTTCGAGGAGGCCGCACGGATCCGGGATCGGTTGCGCGAGCTTCGGCGGTCCACCCCCGGGACCCCCGGCGCATCCCCGCGCGCTCGGGCGGCGACCGGGTAAACGCCGATTGTCGGAACGGTCAAGAGCGTTTTATCCCCGGCGCGACTGCGCGCGTCCGTGCCGCGCTCGCCGGACTCCGTTGGATTGCCCGCCCTCCGGCGGAGCGGGGCGGTCACGGAGTTGCAGTTCCTCTACGAGTGCCTGACGCAGGAACCCACGCAGTTGCGTCCCATCGCCGAACGGATGGGGCTCACCGTACAGGCGGCGTCGCACTCCTATCGGCAGCTCTCCCGCGCGGGCCTGGTCGAGGTTCGGGACGGGCACTACCGGCCCACCGTGCGGGGGATCGAACAGCTCCACGCCGCGCTCGATCATCTGGCGGAGGACGTCGCCTCCCGGTTGGACCGGCTCCATGTCATCCGAGCGACGCGGGCGGTGGCGGGGGAGCGTCTCCGGACCGGGGAGCGCGTCTCGCTCGAACTGCGCGACGGCATCCTGACGGCCCGACGCGGCGGCAGCGGGGCGTCCCGCGGGACGGTCGCCGCGGGTGCGCGGGCCGGCGCGCTCGTCGAGATCGGAGACTTGGAGGGGATCGTGCCGATCGTCCCCGCGACCGTGTCGGTGTATCCGCTCGGCCCGGAAGAGATCGCGGACCCCCGCCTCCCGGACCGACTGCGCGCGTTGGCCCGGGGGATCAACGGGGGCCAACTGGCGGCGGTAGGGCTCGAGGCCGTTCACGCGGTGCGATCCGCGACGCCCCGCCCGATCGTGCGCTTCGCCGTGGCCGAATCGTGCCGTGCCGCTTCGCGCGTGGGCGTCCCCACCACCGTCGTCGTCGCGCGGGACGCGTTGCCCCAGCTGCTCGCTGCGTTCTCCGAGCCCGAACCGCCGCCGCTGCAGGTAACGCCGCTGCCCGGCGGAGGTCGGCGGCGAGCTCCCTAGGGCGTCGGAGAGACCACCGGGACGAGGCGGGCGCAGGCGCGCAGGACGTCCGGGACTCCCTCCACTTCGATCGCACCTTCGGAACGGAGCCGCTCCAGGGCCCGGGACCCTTCGCCGCCGGCGTAATCCCAGTCGGCGGCGGCTCCCCGAGGGAGGAGAAGCACCGGGATCCGACCGGCGAGCCCCTGCAGGTCCTCGAGATTCCCGAGGTTCGAGGCGGCGACCGGAAAGGCGGCGACGACCACGAGTCGTGCGGCTCGGAGCATCTCGCCGTTGGCGGCGCGCGCTTCGGCCGAGAGCGGGGCGAACGGTGCCTCCACCGTCGTCGGCACGCCCAGCTCTCGGGCGGTCTCCTGGTCCGTGTCCAGCAGGTTCAGCACCCCGGCCGTGACCCGGCACCCGGCGTCGACGAGGGCGCGCAGTACGGGCCCGGCCGTGCCTCCCCCGCCGACGACGTGGACGGGACCCGGTCCCAGCGGCGGAATGGCCGGGGGCGGCATCGAGGTGGGGCGGAACGGGACGAGGTAGGGGACGCCGGAGCGCGGCTCCCGTCGCAGCTCGGCGACGATCCCCCACACTCGTTCGAGCAGTTCCGACGAGAGGACGTCCGACGGGGGGCCCTCGGCGACCTTGCGACCGCGGGAGAGCACGACGATCCGGTCCGCGAACCGGGCGGCGAGATTCAGGTCGTGGAGGGCCGCGACGACCGTGACGCCGGTGCGTCGAGCGAGCGCTCGCACCCGTTCGAGCAGGTCGAGCTGGTGACCGATATCCAGGTGCGCGGTCGGCTCGTCCAGGAGCAAGATCGGCGCGTCCTGCACCAGCGCCCGTGCCAGCACGGCGCGCTGTCGCTCGCCGCCGCTCAGCGAGAGGATCCCGTCGGTGAGGCGGTCGCCCAGTCCGACCTCGCCGAGCGCCCGGACGGCAGCCGCCCGATCGGCCGGCGATTCCGGCTCCAGCGGCCCGAGGTGCGCGTACCGGCCGTAGAGCACGTACGACAGCAGGGGCACGTCGTCCCGCGCGACCTCCTCCTGGGGCACCCAGGCGATCCGTCGCGCCCGCTCGCGCACCGAGAGTTCGTCCACCGGGTGCCCGAGGACGGCGACCGCTCCGTCCTCCGGCGAGACGAAACCGAGGATCGTCCGAAGCAGCGTCGTCTTGCCGGACCCGTTCGGGCCCGCCAGCGCCACGAACTCGCCCGGACGGGCGAGAAACTCCACCTCGGCGAGAGCGCTCCGGGTCCCGTATCGAACGGTGACGCCGCGACATTCGATCGTCGGGCCGGCGAAGCTCACAGCCCTCCCATGGTGGGAACGCCCCGCCGCCGGTAGAGGAGGTAGGCGAAGAACGGCGCGCCGGCGAAGGCGGTGAAGATGCCGATCGGGAGGACGCTGGACGGGTAGGCCCACAGCGCGGTGTCCCGTGCGATCAGCAGGAAGGCACCGCCGACGACCGCCGAACCGGGTACGACGACCCGGTAGTCGCTTCCGAACAGTCGCCGGACGATGTGGGGGGAGACGAGCCCCACGAATCCGATCACCCCGGTGAACGCCACCGCGACCGCGGTGGTCAACGAGGTCAGGAGCAGGATCCGGATCCGCACCCGACGCACGTCGACTCCGAGACTTTGCGCGACGTCGTTCCCCAGCTGGAGCAGGTTCAGTTCTCGCCCAAAGAGGGTGAGGAGGCTGCCGGTGATGAGCAAGGTGCCGAGCACGATGCCGTCGATTGGCCAGGTCCCGCCGCCGATGTTCCCGAGCAGCCAGAAGTCGACCTGGAGACTCCCGGTGGGATTGAGGAGCAGGAGGAGCGAGAGCCACGCGGAGAGGAAGCTCGACAGGGCCACGCCCGTCAGGAGCAGGGTCTCGACCGCACCGAATCGGCTCCGGGCGGCGATCAAGATCACGCCGCCCGTGGCGAGCGATCCGACGAAGGCGAACAGCGGCAGGACGAGGTTCTGTTGCGGCACGTCGATCTGATAGACGAAGACGAAGGCGGCGCCGACGGTCCCCCCCGAGGAGATCCCGAGCAGGAACGGGTCCGCCAACGGATTGCGGAACACCCCTTGGAGGCTCGCCCCGGACGCGCCGAGCGCGGCCCCCGCACCGAGGGCCAGCAGCACCTCCGGCAGGCGAGCCTCCCAGACGATCTCGTCGTACGCCGTGCAGAGCGACGGGCTCACCGCGTACCCCGCGCACGGATTCGCGAAGGCGACGCCGCCGGTGAGGTGGTGCAGCAGGATGCGCAGCACGATCTCGGGGGGGATCGGCACGTTGCCCAGCAGGGGCGAGAAGAGGAGCGCCGCCGCCAGAGCTACCGTCAGGGCGAGAACGGACCACCAACGACGGCGGGGGCGGGGCGCCGCGGACGGTTCGACCACCGGTTCCGGGGCCGACACGGGGCGCCGGTAGTTACGCTACGCGCCCGGATGGAAGACCTGGATCAGCGCCGGGAGGCCCAGGAGGATCATCGTCGGGTCCGCCTCGGTCAGGTAGTTCGAGTTCAGGCCGTAGACCTGTCCGTCCTGCACGGCCCCGAAGTCCGACCAGAACATCCCCGTCGCGTACGTCGACTCGTTCAGCCCGTAGCCGGTGCCGTAGATGATGATCTGCGGGTTGGCGACCAGCACCTGTTCGGGCGAGAGCTCCGGGTACGGCAGCGTAGCGTTCGCCGAGATGCTGGTCCCGCAGGCGATCTCCACCAGCGACTCACCGAACGTGGCCGGACCGAACGACCAGTAGCCGTTGGAATCGACCGAGTAGGTCACGAGCACGGTGGGGAACGGGACGCCCGCGTCCGTCAGATTCGTGGCGAGGACGGTCGCGTTGCCGAGGACCGTGGAGAGCTGGGCGTTGAGCGACGTGGCCGCCGTCGTGGCCCCGAAGATCTCCCCGAGCAGGCTCACGTCGACTTGGATCCCGCTGAGCGAGGCCGGCTGCAGCATGACGACCGGGATCCCGTAGGTCTGCGAGATCGACTCGACGCCCGCGACCGACACGATGGTGGCCGCCAGGACGAGCTGGGGAGTGAGGTTGAGGAGCTGCTCGACCACGAGGGGCTCGGCCTGCACGCACATCGAGGCGGACAGGTTCCAGAGCGCGATCTGGTCGGGAGAGTAGTCGCCGGCGAGTCCACCGTAGTCCGCCGGCGAGCAATCGACCCCGACGACGTGGCTCCGGAGCCCGAGGCGGAACATCGAATCCATGATGTTCGGCCCGAGGACGACGACCCGGCTCGGGTCGTAGGGCACGGTGACCGTCCGACCCAGATCGTCCGTCACCGTCACGGTGCCGGGGGTCCCGGGCGAGGGGCCGCTCGCCGGCTTCAACTCGTAGTACACCGCGGTGCCGGCGATGGCGAGGCCGGCCACGATGATCAGTCCGACCGCGAAGACCGCGGCGGAAACCGTGCGGACGCGAGGCGCGGGGGGCGGTGACGCCGCATTCAAAGACATTAGACTCCGGGCAAACAGCCTTGAACATAAGGGTTGCCCCGATGCGCCGGCCCGTGGCCCGCGAGCCCGCCCTCGGACAACAAAGGCTAAGTCGTCCGGCTCTCCCCGAACGGTCGGAGGGAGCATAGGCTAATCTGGCAGACCAGCGGGCTCCAGTCAGGGCGACCGTCCGGTCCCCTGCGATTACGGGTCTGCGGAGGGGCGCACTGCGCCCCCGTGACGAGTGACTGGAGCGCGCGGAGAGACCCGCATATCGGGGTTCAAATCCCCGTGCTCCCATCCCTCTCCATGCCGGGTCGCGGTTCTCGCCGTTCGCTACCTTCGAAGTGCCGGAGCGTAGCATGACGCTGGAGTACACGGGGATTCGCGTTCGGGACCTCGAGCGGTCGGTTCGGTTCTATACGGAGGGCCTCGGCCTACGTCGCGGGAGTTCCGGTCGCATGGCCGCCGGCGGCGTTTGGCTCGAACTCACCGATCCCGGTTCGGGCGCCAAGCTCGAGCTCAACTACTATCCGGGCGACCCACAGTATCGAGAAGGCGACGAGCTGGACCACCTCGGATTCCGGGTCGAGGATCTGGACGGGGTCACGCGCCGCCTGGTCGCGCTCGGAGGGAAGGTCCGCATTCCGGCCTTCGTGGAAGGCGACGTTCGCCTCACGTTCCTCGCCGACCCGGACGGCGTCTGGATCGAACTGTACGAACGCCGTTCGGACGACCTCCCTCCGACGTCCCGGCCGGGGGCGTGACGGCCGGGCCCCCGTAGAGCGACGGGCATAAGTGCGGGTGGCCGCCATCGGCTTCCCGGTCTCCTGTGGGGGCGTCGGGCACCTCGAACGAGTCGCCCCGCCCGGTTCCCGCGGTCCCGCAGCAAGCGCACTCGCTGACCCTCAGTTCGGGCGCCGTCTTCGGCGCGAGCCTGGCGATCCAGTTCATCGGTGTCATCGGGAGCATCGCCCTCTACAAGCAGGTCGGGATCTCGGTCGCCGGCCAGGCGCTGCTCGGGACCGCGCAGCTGTTCCTCCTGATCGGGTCGTCGATCAACGGCGTCGGCGACCTCCGGCTCGGGACGGCGTACACGTACTACCTCGCCCGCGGAAAGTCCGCGCTCGACAACACGACGACCTACCTGGTCGTGCGGATGCTGATGGTCGCCGCGGCGGGGTTGATCCTCTTCGCGCTCGCGCCGATCCCGATCTTCGGCGCCCAGCTCGCCCAGAATCCGTCGCAACTGCTCTCGCTCGGGATCTTCCTCGCGCTTCCCGTCCTCTGGTCGTTCTCGACCGTCTACAACCAGATGTTCATCGGCCTCGGGAACTCCCTGAAGGCCCAGTATCCCGGCCTCGTCGAGGCGATCGTCCGCCTCCCGGTCCTGATCTACGTCGCGTACGCCGTCAAGACGGTCGAAGGGATCACCCTCGCGTACGCGGTCGGGGCGAGCTCCTCGGCGCTCTACAGCCTGCCGGCGCTGTGGCCGAGGATCAAGGGGTTCTCGTGGTCGGAGGGATCGCGGCTGTTCCGCTTCGCCTGGCCGTTGATGGGGAGTCTGATGCTGAACTACCTGGTCACGAACATGATCCCGCTCATCGTCGGAGCGGGGCTCGGTCGCGTCCAGCTCTCGATCTTCCTCGCAGCGAACGGCTGGCGGATCCTCGTGCTCTCGCTCCCGGCCGCCGTGACGACGCCGCTGTTCCCGTACATCGCCGGGCTCCATCAACAAGAACGCTACGAGTCGGTCCGTCGGGGGACGTGGCAGGCTTTGCGTTATTCGGCGATGCTGCTCGTGCCGGGGGTCGTCGCCCTCGTCACCTACCGATACAATTTCCTCAACGTCTTCGCCAACGCCCGCTACGCCGGGCCCGGGGCGACGCCGCTCGCGATCCTCGTGATCGGGGCGATCCCGCTCGCGCTCAGCCAGATCATCCAATCGAGCATCAACGCGATCGGCCGCCAGCGTCTGGAACTGTACATTACGAGCACCCAGGTGACCGTGCTGTTCGTCGCGGTCGCGCTCATCATGCCCCCGTGGGGGCCGTTCGCGATCCAGCCGGGGATCGTCGCCGGGTCGATCGCCGTGCTCCTCTCGTCGGTCGCCGCGCTGGCGCTCAACACCTACTTCATGGAGACGCTGATCCGGGTCCACATCCACCCCTGGTCGATCGCGGGGATCACCGGGAGCGCCGCCGGATCGTTCACCGCGCTGTGGCTACTGAACCACTTCCACCTCTTCCCGGTCAGCACCTGGTACCAGCTGCTCGCCGCCGTCGTGATCGGCTTCGTGGTCTACTTCTTCGTGCTCGCCGCGATCGGGGAACTGACGCGCGAGGACGTCGAGCGGATCGGCCGCTCGATCGGGATCCCGGCGGGGATCTACGGCCCGCTCTCCCGCCTCTGCTGGAAGCGGAGCGCCCCGGACCTCGCCCCGGTCGACCTCGCGCGCGCGAAGGGGCTCCGGTCGACGGAGCTCCCCGAGACGTTCAGCGGCACGCGCGAGCTCCCGGAGATCGCCCCGGAGTCGGAGATCCCGAAGGACGACGAGCTCCCGAAATCCCCGTGAGCCCGGCGGCCGACAGGTTTCCTCGCCTCGGAAGACCTTATGGGAAGTGTCTGGGTCGTTCGCCGAGGAGAACGAACGTGACGGACCGGACGGTTCGGTCGACGGGCGGCCGGCGGGCGGACCCGCCCGGCACCGGCCGGTCGGTCGGACGCCGCTCCGACCGCGTCGTGCGCCGCGACCCGTGGAACTGACGGGCGCGCCGGCGCGCCCCGAGGGCCGGCCCCTGGGGCATGTGGGTCACGTACCGTGACGGACGAGGCGCTGTGGAGCCGGGACCTGCGCAAGGTCTACCGGACGAAGGGCTCGCCCGAGGTCGAGGCGCTCGCCGGCGTCTCGATGAACGTGCGTCGCGGCGAGCGGGTCGCGCTGCTCGGCCGCAACGGCGCCGGGAAGACGACTTTCCTCAAGATCGCCTCCACGCTCCTCCGGCCGACGTCGGGGGAGATCCGGGTCTTCGGGTTCGACATCGACCGGACCCCGGAACGCGCCCGGCCGTACATCGCGGTCGTGCCGCAGGAGGGGAAACCGTTCTTCCACCTCACCCCACGCGAGCAGGTCTACACGTACCTGCGCGCCCGCGGTCTCACGCGGGAGACCGCCAAGGCTCGCACCGAGGAGTCCCTGCATCGCATGGGGCTGACCGAGTTCGCCGACCGGCTGTCGATCACCCTCTCGGGCGGCCAACGGCAACGGACGATGGTCGCCACCGTCATCGCGACCGAGGCCCCGCTGCTGTTCCTGGACGAACCGACGATCGGGATGGACCCGTTCGCCCGCCGCTCGGTGTGGTCGTCCCTGCGCCTCCTGACGCAGCGGGGCTCGACGATCCTGCTCACGACGCACTACCTTGACGAGGCCGAGGCCCTCAGCCAGCGACTGTACATCGTCGAGCGCGGCCGAGTCCTCGTCAGCGGGACCTCCGACGACCTGAAGCGGGCGGTCGGCGGGACGCTGAAGGTCCTGCTGCTCCGGGGGGCGACGCGGGTCGAGCAGTTCCGTTCGTTCGGCGAATGCGTTCCCGACGGGGACTCGCTCAGCGTGATCGTGGCCCCCGAGCGCCTCGGCGAATTGATGGATGTCGCGGTCCGCAACCAGCTCACCGCCACGGTCGGTCCGGTGACCCTCGAGGAAGCGTTCCTCCGCGTCGTGGGGCGGTCGATCGATGAAGAATGAGTCGTCGACCTCGGTCCGGCCGTTCCGGGGGTTTCCCGCGTTCTACTGGACGGAGGTCCTCGTCCAGGCGCACGAGTCGCTCGCGATGGCGACCTCGATGGTCGTCCAGGGGGTTCTCCTCGTCTTCGTCTGGATCCTCAACCCCGGACTGATCGGGGTCGCGCTGGTCGGTGCGGTGCTCTTCTCGACGTTCCAGATGGGGGCGCGGGTGCTCAACGAGGCCGCCTACGTGCGGATCGACCACAAGGCGAACGACCTCTACCTGGCCGGTCCGCTCTCGGCCGAAGCGTACTTCCTCGGCATGTCGGCCGGCATCCTGACGGTCTACCTCGGACCGGTGATCGTCGTCGGGGTGCTCGCGACGATCGTGGTGCCGCTGAACGCCGCCGAACTGGTGCTGCTGCTCGGGCTCGGCGCCGCGGTCTGGGTGTCGGCGGCGTCGATCGGGTACGTCTTCTCGACCGCCTTCCGGGACAACCGGGCGATCTGGGCGTACTCGAGCCTCTTCTTCAACATCTTCGGGGTGCTCCCGCCGGTCTTCTACCCGCTCGCGCTCTTCCCGGTCGCGTTGCGCCCGGTCGCGCTCCTGATGCCGCCGAGCGCGGCGTCGTCGCTCATGCAGTGGGCGACCGGGGTCACCGCCCTCTCGACGGGCCAGATCGCGCTCGCGGCCGGCGGCCTCGTGGTCGAAGCGGTCGGCCTGTTCGCCTTCGCGGTCTACTGGGCGCGCCGCACGGTCCGGGGGCGGTAGATGGCGACAGCGTACCCGAACGTCCCGCAGCGGGGCCGGGCCCTTCCGGCGTTCCTCATCGTCGGGTGGCGGTGGATCTCGCGGAACCCGGCGGTGACGGTGACCCCGATCCTGCTGCCGTTCATCTTCCTCTACTTCCTCTCGCTGATCTCGCCGCCGTCGTACCGTCCGCTCGAGATCGTGGGGGCGATGCTGTTCACGATGCAGAACATCGGTTCCTGGGTGCTCGGCGACAGCGCGACCTGGCGAATCGAGTGCTCGCTGCAGGACATGTTCGTGGCGAGCCCCCTCGGCCGGATCCGCTACCTGTTCGGGATCGCGTTCTCCAACCTGATCGCGATGCTCCCGGCGCTCGCGGTGCTCACGGTGCTGCTGGCGTGGTACGGCGGCAAGGAGGGGTACCCCCTGACGCCGTACGCCGCGGCGGTCCTGGCGCTCGGCTTGTTCGTCCTCTGGATCCTTTTCTCGTCGATCGGGATCGCCATCTCGAGCCGGATCACCACGCAGCGGTCGATCTGGCCGGTCAGCAACCTCACCTTCACGATCCTCGGGATGCTGTCGCCGCTCTACTATCCGCTCTCGGCGCTGCCGCCGCTCTGGCAGGACGTCGCGCGGTTCCTTCCGACGACCTACGCTGCGCTGCTCGTCCAGGGCGCCCTCGGGATCACTCCCGCCACCCCATCCGAGATGTTGCTGTACGCCGGACTGCTCGGGCTCTGCGCGGTCGTCGGGCTCGCGATCACGCTTCGGCTGTACCGGTGGGGCGAGGCATGACGGGAGAAATGTTCAAGGGGCCGGGCGGTATGCTTCTCGCAGTGCGATCGGCGGCCCTCCTCTCCTTCCTTCGCCACGCTCCCTCCGGTGGGCCGGCCGGGTCCTCGGGCCCCGTCGGGGCGACCGGGATTCGGGAGGTCCCGTAGGTTCTCTTCCATGGGCAACGACGAGTTCGACGAGATTCTGAGCGCCCTGGACCGGGAGACCGCGCGGATCCGCGTCCGTGCGGAGCCCCGGCGGTACAACAAGCCCGCGACGGTCATCTCCGGATTCCCTCCGGGGGTCGACCTCGCGGAGACCACGCGGTCGCTGAAGAATCGGCTCGCGACGGGCGGCTCGGTGGTCGACGGCGAGGTCTACCTGCAGGGCGACCATCGCAGCCGGATCCGGGACGAGCTGGCGCGCCTCGGCTTCGACCCGGCAACGATCGAGATATCCGACACGGCGCTTCCGAAGCGCGGGCGCCGCGGATAGGTCGACCCACCGGTTCCCGCGCCGAAATCCCGTGGATTTGCGCAGATTGTGCGGGCCGTCGAAGGTATATGCGCGGGTTCTAGCGGACCGCCCGGAGTCCCCATGGCTGCGTACGCACACCCCGACGTGCTGGTCGAGAACGATTGGCTGGCCGCGCATCTGAACGATCCGAAGGTCCGCGTCGCCGAGGTCGACTACGACCCGGCGGCGAACTACGAGCTCGGGCACATCCCGGGCGCCGTGCTGTTCGACTGGCGGAAGGACATCAACGACCCGGTGCGCCGGGACATCCTCTCGCAGGAATCGACCACCGCGCTGTTTCGGAAGGCGGGGATCGACGACGACACGACCGTCGTCCTGTACGGCGACTTCAACAACTGGTTCGCGGCGTTCGCCTTCTGGGTGTTCACCTACTACGGGGCGAAGCACCTGAAGCTCCTCAACGGCGGCCGCAAGAAGTGGATCGCCGAGGACCGGCCCCTGACGAAGGACGCGCCGGCGCACGGTGCCGGGAAGTTCTCGGCGAAGGCCCCGGACACGAAGCTCCGGGCGTACCTCGACGACGTGCGGGGCGCGCTCGACTCCGTGAAGGCCGGGAAGTTCGCGCTCGTGGACGTCCGCGGTCCGAAGGAGTTCAGCGGGGAGATCACGGCGCCGCCGGAGTACCCGACGGAGCACGCGCAGCGGGGCGGGCACATCCCCGGGGCGAAGAACATCCCGTGGGCCCAGGCGGTCAAGGACGACGGGACGTTCAAGTCGCGCGAGGAGCTCGAGGCGCTGTACCACGGCAAGGGGGTCCAGCCGACCACGCCGGTCATCACCTACTGCCGGATCGGCGAGCGCTCGAGCCACACCTGGTTCGTCCTGCGGTACCTGCTCGGCTACCCCGACGTCCGCAACTACGACGGCTCGTGGACGGAGTGGGGGAACCTCGTTCGCACGCCGATCGAGAAGTAGGGCGGGCTCGACCGGTCACCCCCGCCGTCGGCGGGGGACCGGGTTCGGGTCCTTCCGGACCAGGAACTGGTGGAGGTTCCCCTCCGACCGGTGCGCCAGGACCGGGTACCCGGTCTGGTCCGACCAGCGGACCATCTCGATCGGGCTCGTGGGGTCGTCCGTCACCAGCAGCACGGCCACGCCGGGCGGCTGCCGCGCGAGCTCGTCGTTGAGCGCGGTCAGCACCGCGGAGCACTCGATCCCGATCTCGAACAGTTCGAGGTCGGGGGTCTGGGGCCAGCAGCGGATCCGTCGGGTCCGGACCTGCTCGGTGAGGCGGGACGCCACCGCCGCGGCCGACTCGAGGAACTTCGAGGGATCGTCCGGCCGGTCCGGACGGACCCGGACCACCCACCCGTCCCCGTACGGGGCGTCGTTGAGCAGGCGCGGACGGTCGGGCAGACGTTCGTTCCGGGCGAGGAGGAGTGCATCGACCGGAAGCCGCACCGCTCCGGTGAATCGCGTGCTCTCGATCGTGGCGACGCTCCGCCCCCGCGCGATGCGGCCCTCGATCGGGCGGAACGTCACCTCCCGGATCGGCCCGGCGAAGGCGGCGAGCGTGCCGAGCACCCCGACGCGCGCGCTGCCGTCCCCCGACGGGTCGGGGGCCCACCAGACGTCCTGCTCGAGGTCGTAGAGCCGGTCCTCGGGGAGCGGGCAGCCGCCGACGTCCACGGGTCCGCCACGCCGACCGTCCGATTTAGCGGTCGCGCCGACGCCAAGGTTATTGCGGCGGCGCGCCGGTGCCGCGCCGCGCATGGGAGCCCCCACCGAGACCCCGGCCACCGTCGCCCGCGGCCGGTGCCGGTGCGGACACTTTCCGACCCACCACATGCTCGTCCGGCCGATCGGCCAGTCGGCGAGCTACCGGCTCGACCCGGGAGGATCGTGCATCCTGTGCGGCGAGGGCGGGTGTCGGCGCTACTCGCCGGCGGGCGCCCCGGACGCGCACTGACCCGTCAGCCGTACGCGGCCCGGATCAGGTAGTCCTTCAGGCGCTGCAGCCGATCGTCCCAGAAGTGGAAGTGCCACGACCGGGCCTCTTCCCACGCCTCCCCCGCGATCCATCCCTCGTGCTCGAGGGTGATGTCGATCCCCTCCGGGGACTCCTGGAGACGCACGTAGACCCGCGTCGCACCGGACCCCGCATTCATCACGCCCGCAAACTCCGGGGGCCCCTGCCAGGTGAACCCGATGTCGACGTCCGGGGTCAGGGTCCGGATCGAGCCGCGGCTCTCGAAGGCCACCGGGGTACTCCACCGGAGTACGTACTCCCCACCCACCCTCGCGACGACCCGCGCTTCGTCGCACAGCCAGCCTTGGAGCTGGGCCGCGTCCGTGAACGCGGCGAAGATCATCGGGATCGGGAGCGGAATCGTCACCTGGATCAGGATCGGGTCCAGGGTCTCGTCGGGCACGCGGGTCCGGTCCGTTCCGGCGCCTAAAGGGTTTGCCCCGGTCGGGCGCAGCGGCCGCGGGCCCCGCGCGGTTCCGGCGTCCGAACCGCGCAAACCCCGTCCGGCCGAGCGTTTAAGAACCCCTTCGTAGAGAATTCTCCGACACCCATGCTGGGAACTCGCCGTACCGCAAGTCTGGCCGTCGCCGTGACCGTACTCATGCTGGTCAGCTCGCTCGGGCTGCTCGCCGCCCTGAACGCGCCGGCGTCGCACGCGGGACCCGCGGCCCCGGCGAAGTCGACCGCGACCCAGGTGACGCCGGCCTCCCCGGTACAGCCGCTGAGCGTCGGCAGTTCGCCGTCCCTCGCCTCGCCGCCGGCGGCCACCGGACCGGCCCCGACCAGTCGGATGGGCGAGGTCCTCGCGGCGATCGAGGCGAAGGGGATCTCTCCGAAGGACGTCTTCCTCCCCGACCTGAATGCGAACCCCCACCCATCCCTCACCAACGGACACATCACCCCGCTCTACGGCAACGGACCCGCGCCCTACGGGGTCGCGGAGTTCGGCCTGCAGAACGACTCCGGCACGATCACGCCGTACACGCTCTCGACCCCGAGCCTCGAGGGAACGTACATGCCGAGCACCATGAACGGCCTCTCCGCCGACATCAGCGGCCCCGACGAGTACGGGGTCCAGCTGAACGCGGTCCTGAACAACGTGCAGATCCAGGGCGTCTCGGGCTACCAATTCTGGACCCAGAACGTCATCGAGTACTCCCCGTACTCGAGCTCCCTGTTCTTCGTCAGCAACATCTGGAACTTCTCCGGCGGTCCGCTCGCCAGCAACACGTTCTACCAGATCGGGCCGAACGCGACCCTGGTCGCCCCCGAGTACTACTACGGGCTCGGCGGACCGATCACCATCTCGTACCCGTTCACCCTCGACCTCTTCCTCAACTCGACGCAGATCGGCGGCCGGGACGCGGTGTTCTTCAACTTCACCGTGTCGAACACGACCGAGTTCTACACGGGGTCGTACGACTTCGCGATCTTCAACTCGACCACCGCGACGGTGCTGAGCGCACCCTTCCCCGAATACGTGGCGAACGGGAGCTCGTACAACCCGATCGGCCTCCCCGACGACTTCGAGATGACGCTGGGCGGCCCCGGGGGCGGGAGCAACTTTGACGTCTTCGACTCCAACGCGTACGTCGGCCTCCAGTACTGGAACGCCACCGCGACGGTCCCCGGCTACCAGACCGTGCCCTCGGCGTACGGCTTCGGGTCGGACACGGGCGAAACGTCGTACGGCGTCGGCCCGATCTGGGGATACGAGCCGGGCCTGGTCGGGATCTCCGAACCGAACGAGTTCCTGACGCTCGGCCCGTCCAACGCGGTCGGCCTGTGGAACGTCTCCGGGTCGGCCCCGCTCCAGTACAACTACGGGGGGTACGTCTTCGTCAACTTCGCTCCCTCGAACGGCTTCCTGTTCCTCGCCCCCAGCAACACCGTCTTCACGGGCTGGGACACGACGAACTGGAGCGAATTCCAGTGGCTCCCGGACCTGACGTACGGCGGGGCGTACGAGCTGAGCGTCGGAACGTACACCATCGTCGGGATCCAGGCGAACTACGACCCGGCGGAGGAGACGTTCACGATCGCCTCCGGGGGCATGACGCCGAGCTTCAGCGAGATCACGCTCGCGCTGACGTCCGACAATCTCGAAGGCGTCTACACGCCCCTCTGGGCGCTCAACAACTCCGGGATCGCGAACATCTCGACCGCGGTCGCGGGGACGAACGTCCTCTACTCCGACCAATTCTTCCCGATCGGCCGGCCCGCGGAGTCGGACGCGGTCTTCCCGTGGTTCGGGATCACGAACGACTACCTGTTCCCGATCTTCGAGGGGATCCTGCTGTGGGACACCTCCCTACCGGTCGTGGTCGGCCACCCGAACAGCTTCCAGACGTACTACCCGAGCTGGATGTCGAACTTCCTGGCGTTCTACGGACTGCCGCGCTCGAACGACCTCCAGTTCCTCTTCTGGAACGTGACCGACGTGACCTTGATCGGCGGCGACGCGATCGGCGGCTGGTGGTGGTCGAACGCCTACTTCGGCCCCGACGTCTCGACCTACAACGTCGTCTTCTGGAACGCGACCGACAGCCAGGTCATCGGCAACACCTTCGCGACCGGCGGCAACGCGCTCTGGTTCTACGGCGGCACGGACAACCTGGTCTACAACAACACCTTCACCGAGTCGATCCCGATCTCTCCCGACCCGTACGCGACCGTGGCGGCCGCTTACGGCTCGGTCGGGATCTTCGAGGCCGACTACGGCGAGGCGTACGTGGCGTCCGAACAGTTCGGCGGGAACAACTCGACCGCGTGCTACTTCGACACGTACTGCGACGTCGTCTTCAACAACGTCTTTGACGTGGAGGCGCCCGCGATCCAGCCGTTCTACGACCCGTACTACTTCTACCTCAGCCTGCCGACGTGCCCGGCCTACCTCGGGGGAGGGACCTGCTACTTCTCCACGTCGTGGAACCTCCCGTGGACCGGGACGGACGGGCCGAACATCATCGGCGGCCCCCTCATCGGCGGCAACTACTGGTGGAACTACGGGACGAGCGACGATCCGTACACCGACCTCCCGTACACGAGCTATACCTCCGAGTTCGGCCCCGGCATCGAGATCGGCGGGGACTACAACCCGCTGACCCTCGTCCCGGTCTACACCGTGACGGTGGCCGAGACCGGCCTGCCGGCCGCGACCGTCTGGGGCGTCGAGGTCTACCAGTACGGCGGGCTCGAGGAGTACGCCGGCTCGAACTCGACGAACACGACCTCGACCACGGTGCTGCTGGCCGCCGGGGAGTACTACTTCGCCGCGTACTCCTACACCGCGGGCTTCGCGGCGGTCGAGGTGATCGCCACGGTGTCGGCGAACGGGCAGGTCAACGTGACCTTCGCCCACGTCTACACCGTGACCGTCACGGAGACGGGCCTACCGTCCGGGGTCGCCTGGTACGTCTACCTGGTCAACGCGACCGGGATCGAGACGAACAGCGGCGTCTCGGAGGGACCGACCCTCAACGTCACCGAGGTCGCGAACGGGACCTACACGTGGTACGCCTACTCCGAGTCGGAGTGGTGGACCGCCTCCCCGTCGTCCGGCCCGTTGACGGTGAGCGGCAACAGCTCCGCGGCGGTCACGTTCGTGGCCGTGGTCGGACTGACGTTCGACGTGACGGGGCTCGCGAGCGGCACCGGCTGGGTGCTCGTCCTGGAGGGCGGGGCGGCCGGGAACTTCTCGACGGTCACCGACGCCTCCTCGTACACGGTGAACGTGGCGGCGGGCTCGGTCTACACCTGGACGGTCAGTGCGCTCGGCTACGTCGCGACCCCCTCGACGGGGTCGCTGACGGTCGTGGGCAACACGACGACCGCGATCGCCTTCGCGGCGGTCAGCGCCGTGGTGTTCTCCGAGACGGGTCTGACGGCCGGGACGCTCTGGACGATCTCGTTCACCCAGGGCGGACAGACGGTCCGGCTCTCGTCGGTCGCGGCCACGCTCGTGATCCCGACCTCGGTCGTCGGGGCGTTCAACTGGTCGGTCTCGGCGGCCGGCTACACGGCGGCGCCGCCGACGGG
>JASHWW010000036.1 GCA_030043855.1 Thermoplasmata archaeon | reverse complement strand
CCCCGGCGAGGGCGCGGGGGATCGGTTCGCCGCGCTTCGTCAAGCGCGCCAGGCGGTCCTTGTCGTCGCGCGCGTCCCGGACCTCCTCGAGCTCGTCGCGCAGGCGGTCGAAGCGGTCGGGCGGGCAGTCCCCGGTCCGCTTCGGGAGCAGGGGGTCGATGCTCTGGCGGAGGACCTTCGCGCGCGCCAGCAGGTCTTGCGATCGGATGACGGATCCCTTGTGAACGCGTGCCATCGAGCCGCCCCGTCGAACGACGGGACGTACATATTCCCACGGTCAGCGGCGGCAGGCGTCGAGGAAGTGCCGGAAGATCGTCCGGCCCTCCTCGGTGTGCTCGACCTCGGGGTGGAACTGGACGCCCCAGATCGGGCGGTCCGGAGCCGCCATCGCCTCGACCACGACCGCCGGCGAATGGGCCACAACGGTCCATCCGGGCGGCGGCTTCGCGACCGAGTCGTTGTGGCTGGCCCAGACGCGCAACGGGCTCCTCACCCCCGCGAACAGCGGGTCGTCCGGGCGGTCGATCGTGAGGTCGACGGAGCCGAACTCGGGGGTCCCGCGGACCACCTGGCCGCCGAAGTGCCGCGCGAGGTACTGGTGGCCGACGCAGATCCCGAGGACCGGGACCGGCGCCCGGGAGATCCACTCGTCGACCCGGCCGAGCGGCGCGTCCGACCCTTCGAGGCTCAGGGCACCGCCCGAGAGGACGACGCCGTCGGCGTCGAGCTCCTCGAACGGCGTCGTGTTCGGGACGATCCGGGTCTCCGCACCGAGGTCGCGCAGCACCCGCCACTCGCGGTGGGTCCACTGGCCCCCGTTGTCGAGGACTGGGACCTTCACGGCGCGCCCCCCTTCGGCGGGGGAGGGGGCGTCGCGCGACGGATCTCCTCGACGCTCTGCTTGACGTCGCGGAGGTCGGCCCGCATCCGGAGCATCTCCTCCTCGAACGGCGAGAAACCGGACGGCGAGAGGATCCGGTGGGAGATGTAGATCCCGATGAAGATCGCCCCGACGAGCGCCAGGACGGTGGTGAAGACGAGGGAGAGGACGAGCTCGACCGGGTCGCCGAGCGCGCTCGCGATCGGGACTGTGAAGAAATGCGTCACCTCGGCGACCTCGACGATCACCAGCACCAGGATCACGGCGACCCAGATGGCGAGGACGACCCGGGGCGACTTCACGGGCTCGGCCCCGCGCCGAAGTTCTGGAGGTAGATGACGAGCGGGAGCGAGGCGAGGTCGGTCGACCCCGGAGCCGAGATCCCCGACGTCTGCGGGGAGACGGCACAGAGGAGCGACTCGGCGCCCCCGGTCACGCTCAGGTCGAAGGCGAGGAGCCCGACGTACACGGCGCTCGCCCCCCCGAGCGTGTACGTGGCGGAGACGTTGATGGCGACCGGGTTGACGCCGATGCCGAGCAGCTGGAGCGACAGGACGTCGGTCGCGTTCTGCCAGTCGGTCCAGTTGAGCGGGCCGGTCGGGTAGGATCCGGTCCAGGCGAACCCGGTCGCGATCGCGATCGAGATCTCCGCGTACCGCACGGTCGTGCCGTACGCGCGGACGTAGAAGTTGGTCGCGCCGTTCGCCGTCGGGTGGTCGACCAGGAGTTCCGCCGACGTTTCGATCGAACCGGGGACGATCGGCCCGAAGATCACGGGAGTGAGGACGATCGCCGTCGCCAGGAGCAGCGCGACCCCGACCAGCGGCCACGGGAACAGCGCGCGCAGCTGCATCAGTCGACCCCCGCTTTCCAGCCGCGGTACAGGTGGTGGGCGACCCCCAGGTGGTCGAGGACCTTCCCGGCCACGTACTCCGTGACGTCGTCGATCGACTTCGGGTGCAGGTAGTACGCGGGCGTCGCCGGGAGCACCACCGCGCCGAGGTCGCTCAAGGTGGCGAGGTGGCGGAGGAAGACGGAGGTCAACGGGGTCTCCCGCGGCACCACGACCAGCCGGCGCCGCTCCTTCAAGTGGACCTGCGCCGCCCGGGTGAGCAGCGAATCGCCGAAGCCGAGCGCCACCTTGGCGATCGTCGTCCCCGAGCACGGCACGATCGCCATCCCGCGGGTCGGGAACGAGCCGCTCGCGATCGGGGCGGCGAGGTCCCGGTCGGAGTACGCGACGACCCCGGTACCGAGGACGGCCCCGTCCTCCAGACCCGCCTCTTCCCGGAGCACCGCGCGGCCGCCCTCCGACACCACCACGGCCACCGGTGCGCCGGCCTCCCGCAGTGCCGCGACGACGCGCACCGCGATCGGCGCGCCACTGGCGCCCGAGATGCCGATGACGAACGGAGGTTCGCTCGCCACGAGAGTGCCCCAGAGTTAAGAGGCTTCAACGACTCGTCCGATAAGACGGTTCGCGCGGAGGGAAGGGTGGGACATCGGGCAGCGATCGTCGGCGCCGGCCACACGCGGTTCGGCGTCCTCGACGCGGGACCCCGCGCCCTGTTGCGTTCGGCGATCGACGGCGCCGTGGCGAGCGTCGACCGTGGGGTGGAGCGGTCGTCGATCCGCGAGGCGTTCCTCGCCACGCTCGGATTCGGAGGCTGGCAGATCGGCAACGCGTCGGCCGTGCTCGCCGAGGAGGCCGGGATCCCGGGCGTCCCGACGACCCACATCGAGAACGCCTGCGCCTCCGGAGGCTTCGCGCTCCGTGCCGCCGTCCGGGCGGTCGAGGCGGGACGGACCGACCTCGTCCTCGTCGCGGGCGTGGAGAAGATGACCGACGTCTCGGGAGCCCGGCGCCGCTACTGGCTGGGCGTTTCGGGCGACACCGAGTGGGAGCGCCTGGCCGGCCTCACGTTCGCCGGGGTCTACGGACTCCTCGCGTCGCGGTACCTCGCCGACCATCCGGGCGCGGACGAGGCGCTCGCCGAGGTCGCCCGGAAGAACCACGAGAACGGGGCCCTGAACCCGAACGCCCACTTCCAGAAACGGATCTCCCGGGACGACGTGCGGGGGGCGCCGCGGGTCGCCGCGCCGCTCGGTCTGTACGATTGCTGCCCGGTCAGCGACGGGGCGTCGGCCCTGCTGGTCGCCGCGCCGGACGTGGCGTCGCGGTTCACGGACACCCCCGTGTTCGTCGACGGGGTCGGCGCCGCCTCCGACCATCTCGCGGTCCAGGAGCGTCCGTCGCTGACGTCGTTCCCGGCGAGCCGGTGGGCCGCGGAGGAGGCGTTCCGCACGGCGGGCTGGGATCGCAGCCAGGTCTCGTTCCTGGAGGTCCACGACTGCTTCACGATCGCCGAGCTCCTCGCCCTCGAGGACCTCGGGTTCGCATCTCCCGGCGATGCGTCGGCGCTCACCCTCTCCGGGGCGACCGCGCGGAGCGGTCGCCTCCCGGTGAATCCCGACGGGGGGCTGAAGTCGAAGGGCCACCCGATCGGCGCCACCGGGGTCTCGCAAGTGTACGAGGTCTTCCTCCAGCTCCGAGGAGCGGCCGGCCCGCGCCAGATCTCGGGCGCATCGCGAGCCCTCACCCACAACGTGGGCGGCGCCGGGGCGACCGCCGCCGTCTCCCTGTTCTCGGCGGGGTGACCGTGCGTCGACTGGCTCGCGCCGCGGCCTATCGGCCCGCCTGGAGTCGAGGGGGAGTGCGGGCCCTCGGCCCCGACGAGGACGCGTTCACCCTCGTGGCCGCCGTGGTCGAGGCGACCGGCGCGGTCGACCCGTCCGCCCCGCGCACGATCCGATTGTTGGGCGACGCGGCCGATGTCGCCGACGACGACCTGCGGGCGTTCGTGGGGGCGTCCGCGGAGCCGATCCGGTCCGACGGCGGAGCGGCCGACTTCCGGTCCGCCGTCGCGTCGTCCGCGTCGGGGGAGGACGGCAGCGAACTCGTGGTCGTGGCGAGCGTCGGGGGCGTCGGGGGACGCCCGGCGGGCGCCGTCGCTCTCTGGTTCGTGCCGGGAGCGGGTCCGGCCGCGCCGTCGAGCACGTCCGGCGATGGCGAGGACGCCCTGGGAGGAGCGGTTCGCTACCTGTCCGGCCTGCCCGACGGATCGACCGTGTGGGTCGGACCGTGGGACGACCCGGACGGCAACGGACGGCCTGCGGGGGATTGGGACCCGGCGGCGTCCGCGCCCTCGTCCGTCTCGGAGGGGGCGTACGTCCCCCGTCCCCGGTATCTCGAGAGCCGGGCCAGCCGATGGCGGTTCGTCGCCGAACGGTGCGGCGCCTGCGGAACGCTGACGTTCCCCGCACGGGGCCGTTGCCGCGCGTGCGGCCACGGCGACAGCCTCGTCGCGGAGCCGTTGTCGCGGGACGGGGGGATCTGCGTCGCGGTCACCGTCATCGGGAAGGGAGGTCAGCCGACCGAGTTCGACCCGCAGGTCGAGGCGACCGGCCCGTACGCGGTCGCCCTCGTCGAGCTCGTGCCCGGAGTCCGGGCGACCCTGTCGGTCGCGGACCAGTCCCCGGAGTCCCTGGGGATCGGCGACCGGGTCGCGACCCAACTCCGCCGGCTCTACGCCGTCGACGGCGCGTGGCGGTACGGTCGCAAGGCCGTGCCGTTCCGGACGGGCGGAGCGGCTACGCGTCCTTCCGCTTCGCCGGCTCCCACGGGGCCCCGATCCACTCCGCGTAGATCCGGCGGGCGAGGTCGGACGGCGCGTCGACTGGCGTGAAGGCGTACTTCTCCGGCGGTGGCCGGCCGGTCGTGAGCGACAGTCGCGTCAGAAAGCCGCGCCGGAAGACGGCGAGCTCGACGGGCGACCCCGGCGGATACCCCAGCATCGTCTTCGCGAATCCGGCGTGCGTCACCTTGGCCCCGTTGATCGCGACGATCTCGTCCCCCGGAGAGAGACCTCCCCGCGCGCCCGGAGCGTCGAGGAACACGTGCTGGACGCGCGCGTGGCCCGCGGCGTCCTCGAGCCGGACGCCGAGATAGCCGGGGACCGGCTCCTCGTCGGTGGGCGGCCGCGGCTTCTCCCCGAACGTGAGGCCGGCCCGCCGGCCGATTGCGTCGAAGTCGAGGTCCTCGGTCCCCCCGATGAACCGGGCGAAGAAGTCGTGGACGTCCACGCCGGTCGCGCGTTCGACGATCGCAGGAAGTTCGGTCTCCCCCACGCCGCGGCCCGGCCGGCCGTACTCCTCCCAGAGCCGCCGGAGGACGGTCTCGAGCGAGGCGCGCCCGTCGGACCGCTCGCGCAATTCGAGGTCGAGGGCGAGCGAGACCAGGTGTCCCTTGAGGTAGTAGGAGATCGACCGGTTCGGCGAGTCCTCGTACGGTTGGTAGAGGCCGACCCAGGTCCCGAGCGAGCTGTCCTCCAGGCTCTGGAACCGACGCCCCGGGGTGGCGAGGTACCGCGCCGCCATCTTCGCCTCCTCCTCCAGGAACTGCGTCGGGGTCAGGAGCCCCGCCCGCCGCAGGATGACGGCCGCGAAGTAGTCGGTCGCCCCCTCCATCCACCAGAGCAGTCGCGTGTAGTTCTCCCGGGTGTAGTCGAACCGGTCGAACGCCGCCGGCCGGATCCGCTTCACGTTGTAGAGGTGGAAGTACTCGTGCGCCGTGACGAAGAGGAACCACCGGTACGGTTCGCCCGGGGTGAACGCGAGGCGGGGGAAGACGCAGGAGGTCGAGCTCGCGTGCTCGAGTCCCCCGTCCGGGAGCTCGGTCAGGTGGTAGAAGAACGTGTAGCTCGGGATGGGGGACTCCCCGACGAGGCGGATCGCCGCGTCGACGATCTTGCCGATGTCCTCTTCGAGCCGATGGGCCTCGAAGTTCCCCCGCCCGCAGAGGACGATCCGGTGCGGGATCCCGCGGGGGTGGATCGTGAGCACCTCCGGGCGACCGATCTCGATCGGGTTGTCGAGCAGCGTGTCGTAGTTCGGCGCGCGCAACACGGGGGGGTGCGACCCGATCTCGGGCAGTTCGGAGACGACGCGCCAGTCGTTCGGTACCTCGAGGGCGACCTCGACCGGATCCTCGAGGTGACCGTCCACGTACGGGAGGCACTCCGCCGCGTTGACGAACAGGTGGTCGGGCGTCAGGTCGAACGACTCGTTCATCGCCTCGTGCCCGTAGACGGAGTACTCCACGCGGACGCGCGGAACACCGCCCGTGGTCACCCGCCACCGCGCCTTGTCGATCCGCTCGAGCGGGAGCGGGGGTCCGTCGGGCCCGGCGCGCGCCGACCACGCGTGGAATCCGCGAACGTAGTTCACGATGTGATAGGAACCCGGGACCCACGACGGGACGACGAGGTCGATCGAGGGACCCGAGATCCCGTCGAGGTCGATCGCGAACCGGCCGACGTGGCCGGTCGGGTCCGCCGGACGGAGCGCATACCGGATCGACATGGGCCGGGACGTCAGCCGAATCCGGGGACGTCCCGGTCGCGGGTCGACGACTTGCGGCCGACGTACGGTTCGCCGGCGATGCCGAGATGCGTGGCGAGCGAGCGGAAGGTCGTCACCAGCTGGTCGATCGCCTCCGCCATGGCGCGTTGCTCCGTCCGCAGCTCCTGCAGTTCCTGCCGGAGGGCGCGGAGTTCCGCCTCCCACCGTTCCTCGCTCGAACCCACCACCATCGGTGCCTCCACCGGCCGAACCCGGCGTCCTAAATTACTCCGAGGAACTCCGAGGGGTGGACCTCCGGTCACCGGTCGTGGGCCAACCTCAAATAGAAGTATCGATTATCCGATATCGGAAATCCGATGTCGGTCTGGGGAGCGCCCTGGGCATCCAGGAAGCGGCGAGGTCTGCGAGCGTGGGTGATCTTGATCCTGTCCCGGAACCCCCGGACGGGGGCCGAGATCATGGACGACATGGAACGGATGAGCGCCGGCCGGTGGCGCCCGTCGCCCGGCTCGGTCTATCCGCTGCTGGAGGAGCTGACCCAGGAAGGGGTCACCCGCAAGCGGGAGGACGGCCGGTACGAGCTCGCGCAGAACATGCACGAGCACTCGCACTGGACGTTCCCGGTCACCGGACCCCGCTCGCCCGACGAGGCGGTCCGGGACATCGGTGCGCTCGTCTCGTACCTCGAGGACCTTCGCCGTTCCGACCGGGACGGCTTCGTGCACGCCCGCGACGCCATGCGGCAGGTCTCGGAGCGGCTCCAGCACCTGATCCAGGAGGAGGCCCGATGACCGCCGCGATCCAGGTCGACGGCCTCGCGAAGACGTACAACGGCAGCGTGAAGGCGGTCGACGGCGTCTCGTTCTCGGTCGAGGCCGGCGAGGCGTACGGGTTCCTCGGTCCGAACGGGGCCGGGAAGACGACCACGGTCTCCATGTTGACGGCGCTCCTGGCGCCGACGGCCGGTCGGGCGATCGTCGACGGGATCGACGTCTTCGCCGACCCGGCGTCGATCAAGCGGCGGATCGGCCTCGTCTTCCAGGAGTCGACCTCCGACTCCGACCTCACCGGCCGGGAGAACCTCCAGCTCGCGGCGGCCCTCTTCGGCGTGCCGCGCAAGGAGGTCGCGCACCGGATCGACGACCTGCTCCAGAAGCTCCAGATCGCGGACGCGGCGGACCGGCTGACGAAGACCTACTCCGGCGGGATGCGCCGCCGTCTCGAGCTCGCCGTCGGGATCATCCACTCCCCGCGGGTCCTGTTCCTCGACGAGCCGACCCTCGGCCTCGATCCGCAGGGCCGGGCCGGGTTCTGGCGGTACGTCCAGGAGCTCCGCAAGGAGCACGGCATGACGGTCTTCGTCACGACCCACTACCTCGAGGAGGCCGACGGGATCTGCGACCGGATCGCCATCATCGACCACGGGCACATCGTCGCCACCGGGAGCCCCTCCGAGCTGAAGGACCGGCTCGGCGGCGACGTCGTCACGATCCGACCGGCGAACCCCGGTCTCGCGGCCGCGGCCCAGACCGCGCTCGCGCTCGTCCCGGGCGTCCTCGCGGTCACCCCGCAGGACGGGACGCTTCGGGTGAAGTGCCTTCGCGGCGAGGAGCTCGTGCCCAAGTTGGTCGAAGCCTGCGATAAGGCCGGAGTCGGCCTCGCCGGCGTCTCGCTGAAGCGGCCGAGCCTGGACGAGGTGTTCCTGGAGTTCACCGGACGGGAGTTCCGGGAGGACGAGGGGATGACGGCGACCGACATGGCGGTGCGGCTCGGGCAGGTCCAGCAGGCCTGGGGGAGGTCCCGGCGATGATCCGCGAGCTCTCCGCGCTGACCCGCCGCGAGCTGCTGCGGATCGCCCGGAACCCGCAGGCGCTCGTCACCGCGCTGCTGCTCCCGATCCTGTACCTGCTCCTGTTCGGCCAGGCGTTCGACCTCGGCGCCCTCGCCGCGTCCAGCCCCGGGGGCCAGGCGGCGCTGATCGCCTCGATCCGCGGCGCGCCGACGTACTTCTCGTACTTCTCGGCGGGGATGGCCGGGTTCGTCGCGGTCACCGCGACGCTGTTCATCGGGGCGAACGTGATCTTCGACCGGCTGTTCGGCGTCCTCAAGCGGACGGCGGCGACCCCCGCCACCGCGACGTCGATCTTCGGGTCCCGGTTGATCGCCGGTTCGATCCAGCCGATCGGCCTCGCGTTCCTCGTCCTGGGGCTGTCGCTGCTGCTCGGCCACCTGGGGCTCTCGGGCCTCCAGGTGACCGCGTCCCTGACCGCGGTCGGGGCGGTCGAGATCGTGCTCGCGGTCGTGATCCTCTCGCTGATGTTCGCCTCGCTCTTCCTGGCGATCGGCTTCACGATCGAGCAGCCTCAGTCGTACTTCGCGGTGGTCAACGCGATCAACCTGCCGGTGCTCCTGACCTCCGCGGCCCTCTACCCGTGGGGGACGATGCCCCCCTGGTTCCGCAACGTCGCGTCCGTGAATCCGATCACCCTCGCGGTGACCGTGATCCGCGAGAATCTGTTCGCGGGCGCGACGGCCTACTACCCGTACGGTCCGGCGGTCTACCTGCTGGGCCTGCTCGGCTGGGCGGCGGCCATGATGGTGCTGGCGATCGTGCTGGCCCGCCGGGCCCTGGCTCCCAAGCAGTAGGCGTCGGTCAGCCGGAGGGAGGGGCGCCCCCCGGGGCGCCCTTCTCGACGAACGGGACCCACCGCCCGGCCTCCGCGGAGAAGTCGACCCGCTGGAGCTCGACGACGAACGACTTCAGGAGGTCGGACGGGGCGGGCCGGACGGAGATCGCGTAGACGTAGATCCCGAACCCCATGAAGTCGGTCACGCGTCGGAGGACCTCCGGGAGGTCGTCCCGCGGGACCGTCACCCGGATCGCGGTCTCCCCCAGCATGGAGGAGAACCCGTCGACGTCGAACGGACGTTCGAGAGTGATCAGGTTGGCCGGCTCCCCGGAGGCGGCCGTCGGAGCCGCAGCGGGAGCGGTCGGGGCGGGGGCTCGGGGGGTCGGCGGCGGGAGCGGGGGCGGCGGGGGCGGGGCGTTCGCCTTGGGAGGGTACTTGTCCAGAACCGGCGACGGGTCGCGGCCGACGAACCGGGCCGGGGTCGTGCGGGGCCGAGGCTTGGGCTTCGACGATCGGGAGGTGCGCCGACGGGTCGACCGCTTCGACGGCATCGGCGGCCCGAGAGACCCCGCGGGCCTTAACTTGGCGTCCGGCGTCGGTCCGGGGACCCGGTTCGGCCGACGATTAACCCGCATTGTAGCGAATCCGACCGTGCGACTCCTCGTCACGGGGGAGGGGGATTGTCGCGCCCGGGACGACAGATGGGTTATGTAGGATGGGGTGGGTGGCCGTTCCAGACGGCGGGCGCCGCGAGGCGCGGCCGAACCAGAGGAACAGAAGATGCCGGCGCGTGTGATGAAGGAGTTCCAGGCCCCGCGGGGCCTTCCGAGGAAGACGGCGTCCGTCTGCCCCGAGTGCATCAAGGTGATCCCGGCGATCGTCCGTGAGAAGGACGGCCGCGTCATCATGGAGAAGACGTGCCGGGCGCACGGCTACTTCTGGGACATCATCTCGAACGACGTCGACTTCTACCTTCGGATGGAGGTCTACGCGCACGACGGCGTCGGCTACGAGAACCCGTACTACGACAAGTTCCGCGGCTGCCCCACGACGTGCGGGATGTGCAGCCACCACAAGTCCCACACGGGACTGGCGCTGGTCGACCTGACCAACCGCTGCAATCTGAAGTGCCCGGTCTGCTTCGCGAACGCCAACGCCGCGGGGTACGTCTTCGAGCCGACCCGCGAGCAGATCTACTTCATGCTGAAGACCCTCCGGGAGCAGAAGCCGGTCGGTACGGTCGCGGTCCAGTTCTCGGGCGGCGAGCCGACCCTCTCGCCCCTTTTCCTGGATGCCGTCTCGATGGCCCGGGACCTGAACTTCAAGCAGATCCAGGTCGCCACGAACGGGATCCGGGTCGCCAACGAGCCCGGCTTCGCCCAGGCGTGCCGGGACGCGGGGCTCCACACGCTCTACCTCCAGTTCGACGGTCTGGACGACGAGATCTACCGGAAGGTGCGCGGCGTTCCTCTGCTCAAGGTGAAGCAGAA
>JASHWW010000035.1 GCA_030043855.1 Thermoplasmata archaeon | reverse complement strand
CCGACGCTCCCGGGGATCCCGGGCCGGACGCTCGAGGACGAAGAACCGGGCTGACCGCCTAGGGCGTCGCGTAGTTCACGCTGATCAGCTTGACCTCGGTCATCTCCTGCATCGCCCAGCGGAGGCCCTCCCGGCCGAGGCCGCTGTCGCGCACGCCCCCGAACGGGAGCGCGTCCCACCGCAGGTTCGTCGGGTCGTTCAGGTGGACGCCCCCCGCGCGGATCCGGCGGGCGAGCGCGAATCCCCGCGCGATGTCGCGCGTGTAGACGGCGGCCTGGAGGCCGTACGGGGTGCTGTTCGCGATCCGCACGGCGTCGTCGACGTCCCGGAACCGTACGACCGGCGCGACCGGACCGAACGGCTCCTCCCGCACGACCCGAGCCTCCTCGGGGACCTCGTCGAGGACCGTCGGGGCGTAGAAGCTCCCCTTGCCCAGCTCCGGTCGACGACCGCCCGTCAGGACCTTCGCGGAGCGCGACCGGGCCTCCTCGACCATCGCGTCGACCCGGTCGACCGCGGCGACGTCGATCAGCGGACCGACCTCGGTCGACTCGTCCAGCGCCTTGCCGACCTTGAGCGCGCCCGCCTTCTCGGCGAACGCCTTCGCGAACTGCTCCGCGACCGAATCCTGGACGAGGATCCGCTTCGAGGCGGTGCAGACCTGGCCCGAGTAGGCGAACGCCCCCCGGATCGCGGCGGGGACGACCAGGTCGAGCGGGGCGTCCTCGAGCACGACGAACGGGTCCATCCCTCCCATCTCGAGGATCACCCGCTTCGCGGCCCGTCCGGCCCGTTCGGCGATCCCCTTGCCGACCTCGGTCGAGCCGGTGAACGTGATCAGGCGGGTCTTCGGGTGGTCGACGAGCGTATTCCCGACCGCGCCGCCCGGGCCCACGACCACGTTGAGAACCCCGGGCGGCAGCCCGGCGTCGGCCAGGTGCTTCGCGAGCCGCAGCGCCGTGAACGGGGCAGCGCTGGTCGGCTTCGCGACGACCGGGTTCCCGGCGGCGAGCGCCGGGGCGATCTTGTGGGAGAGGAGGTTGAGCGGGAAGTTGAAGGGCCCGATGGCGACGACGACCCCGATCGGGTCGCGGACGCTGAACAGGAAGCGGTGCTCGTTCCCGGCGGGTCGCTCGTAGGCGTCGGCGGGGTAGCTCTCGCCGCCCAGGTGTCGGATCTCTTCCGCGGCGAGCTCGAAGACCCCGACGGCGCGGTCGGCCTCCACGCGGGCGTCGGCGATCGGCTTTCCGACCTCCGAGGCGATCAGAGCGGCCATCGTCGCGCGGTCGTCCCGCAGCCGTTCGGCCGCGGCCCGCAGCAGCCGGGCACGGACGTGTCCCGGTGTCGCGCCCCACGACTCCTCGACCGCGGCGGCGGCGTCGACCGCCGCCTTCGCCTCGTCGCGGGAGGCGATCGGCGCTTCGCCGATCGGCTCGCCCGTTGACGGGTCGATCACCCGCAGGTACTCGCCGCTCTCCGGCGGTCGCCAGGTGCCGCCGATGAGCAGCGCGCCCCGCCCGCCCGCCGGGATCCCGTCGATCACGTCCGCCTCACGAAGGGTCGCCGTACGTCAGGTAGTGCCAGCCCTTGCGGACCTGCCCGGTCAGGTCGACGTAGATGTTCTTCACGACGGTGTAGTCCGCCAGCGAGTCGGTCCCGAGGTCCTTCCCGAATCCGGACTGCTTGAACCCGCCGTGCGGCGTTTCCGAGCCGAGCGGCAGGTGGTCGTTGACCCAGACGTCCCCGAAGCGGAGCGCATGAGCCGCTTTGATCGCCGTTCGGACGTCGCTCGTCCAGACGCTCCCCGCGAGCCCGTACTCGACGCCGTTGGCGATCTCGATCGCCTCGTCGAACGTCCCGAAGCTGAGGACGTCCAGAACCGGCCCGAAGATCTCCTTCTGCGCGATCGCCATGTCGGGGGCGACCGCGTCGAAGACGGTCGGCACGACGAACGCCCCGTTCGGATGCGTGGCCGCCGCATCGGTCCCCCCGACGACCAGCTTCGCCCCCTCGCTCTTCCCGCGGTCGACGAACCCGAGCACCGTCCGCTGCTGGACGGGGCTGACGAGCGGTCCCAGGTCGGTCTGGCGCGACAGCGGGTCCCCGATCCGGATCGTCCGGATCCGCTCGACGAGACGTTCGACGAACTTCGCGCGGATCGATTCGTGCACGATCAGGCGCGTGGCCGCCGTGCAATCCTGTCCTCCGTTGACGAACCCGCCGACGATCGCCCCCTCGACCGCGGCGGCCAGGTCGGCGTCCGCGAAGACCACGAACGGCGCCTTGCCGCCGAGCTCGAGTTGCACGCGCTTCACCGTGCTGCTCGCGGCCTCCATGATCCGCTTGCCGGTCGCCGTGTCGCCGGTGAGCGAGACGAGGTCGACGTTCGGATGGCGCGACAGCTCGTCCCCCACCTCGGCGCCCGGGCCGGTGACGACGTTGAGCGCACCGGCCGGGAGGCCGGCATCGCCGAAGACGCGGCCGAGCTCGAGGCTCGTGAGCGGCGTGTAGCTCGCCGGTTTCAGCACCACGGTGTTCCCGACGACCAACGCCGGGGCGATCTTCCAGACCGCCATCATGATCGGGTAGTTCCACGGCGTGATCGAGGCGACCACCCCGACCGGCTCGCGGCGGAAGATCGTCGTTCCGTCCCCCGTGAACTCCCCGGGGGCCTTCGCGTCCATCGTACGCGCGGCCCCCGCGTAGAAGACGAGGTTGTCGACGCTGAACGGGAGGTCGCCGTCGGCCGCCTGCTTGATCGTCTTCCCCTGGTTCCGGCTCTCGAGCTCGGCGATCTCGGGCAGCCGCGCCTGGAGGAGCTGCGCGGCCTTCAGGAACACCTCGGCCCGGGCGCGCGGGGGAAGGCGGGGCCACGGACCCTTGTCGAACGCGGTCCGTGCGGCGTCGACCGCCGCCCGGACGTCGTCCCGCGTCCCCTTCGGTACCGTACCGAGCGGGGCGCGATCGAAGGGGCTGACGACGGGCGTCGTCTCCCCGCTCGACGCGGCCACCCACTCCCCATCGATGAGCATCGTGTGGTCCATCGGCCACCCGCCGCGCCGAGCCCGCTGCCCCGTAAGACGGTGCCGCGGTCGCGCGCCCTCGAGGGCGCACGGTGAAGCATATCAAGGAGGAGCCCCTACGCGGCCCGGTCGCCTCCGCGGACCTTCATGGACCCGAAGTGGCGGAATGTCATCGTCGTCGCGATCATCGCCTTGGTCATCACTGCGGGGATCGCGCTCCACGAGTCGGTCACCGGCTGTCTGCGCCAGAACAGTCCCGAGGTCGTTGACCAGGCGGAGATCCCGGATTCCCTCGACCCGGCCGTCACGTTCACCACGCCCGGCTGGGCCGCGGTCCAGCAGGTCTACCAAGGGCTCGTGAACTACCTCGGGAACAACTCGACCGTCTTTGGCGGGGTCCTCGCGTACAATTGGACCGAGTCCCCGGACGGGATGACGTTCCTGTTCAACCTGCGGTCCGGGATCGTCTTCTCCAACGGGGACCCGTACAACGCGTACGTCCAGTGGTACAGCCTCTACCGGGCGCTTCTGATGGCTCAGGGCCCCCAGTTCATCCTCGAGGAGAACTTCTTCTCGACGAACTTCAACGCGTCGAACCCGCTCTCCTACTACTCCGACCTCAACAACACGACCGCCGCGAACGTCACGCTGTTGAACGACCTGAACTCGTGGAACTTCTTCGACCCGACCCCGGCGGAGGTCGACCTGATGGAGATGCCGAACCAGTCGTTCCAGGTGATCAACGCCTCGGCGATCGCCCTGAACCTGGGGTACGGCTACTTCGGGGACGTCCCGTACGCCTACCTGCTGGCCTCGATCGCGGCGCCCACCTCGTACGCGGTCGACCCCGCGGTCGTCGATGCGAACGGCGGCGTGGCGAACGGGACGGCGAACGGCTGGATGGCGAGCAACATGCTCGGCACCGGCCCGTACGTCCTCTCGTACTGGAACGGCCTGCCCGGCGGCGGATACCAGCTGTCGCCGAACTCGAGGTACTGGGGGGCGACCGCGGCGGCCGAGGAGCCCTGGAACAACCTGATCCAGGTGGCGAACACGACGGTCGACGTCATCTTCCAGGATTCGGTCGACATCACCACCAACGACCTCCTGGTCGGGTACGCGGCGAGCGCCTCGTTCGCCTACATCGGGCCGGCGACGATCCACGTCCTCCACGGCGACAGCTGCCTGATCGTGCAGGCGCTCCCGACGATCTACGGGGCGACGAGCGGCTCCTGGTGGATCTACCTCAACCAGAACGTCTTCCCGTTCAACAACCTCTCCGTGCGGGCCGCGATCGCGCACGCGGTCAACTACGGCCAGATCATCCAGCAGGCGTTCGGCGGCTACGGCTCGACCTGGGTCGGTCCCGTCCCGCCGTCGTATCCGTACTACAATCCCTCCAACCTGACCCCCTACCAGTACAATCTCACGCTCGCCCAGCAGGAGATCGCCGATTCGCCGTGCGCCAACGGCGCCTGCGCCGGGATGACGATCAAGTACGCCTACCTCGACACGGGGATCGACTGGGCCGAGACCGCGCAGTTCCTCGAAGCCGACCTGAAGCAGATCGGGATCAACATCCTCCCCACGCCGATCTCCTTGGACGAGCTCCTCTCCGAGCAGTCGCTCAACGACGACGGCGTCTGCACGACCCTGACGAACGCGAACGGCGGACCGTTCTACATGGGCCAGGAGTTCTACACGTCCGACTACATCTCGCCGGACGACTGGACGCAGAACGACGTCTACTCGCTCGGCAGCGCGAACATGTGCATGAGCCAGTACTCCAACTCGACGATGGACGGGCTCGTCTACTCGGCGGCCGCGGAGCTCAACGCGACGAACCTGACCTCCGACTACACGACGATGACCCAGACGATGTACTACAACTACACGGACATCTGGCTGGTCGTCCCGACCGCCTTCGCCGTCTACTCGACGTACCTCCACGGGGTCATCGAGAACCCGATGGCGAGCGCCGAGCCGTTCTCCTTCCTGTTCAACACCCAGTGGTCGAACGCGCCGACGTAGGCGCGCGGCCTACGCCGGTGCGGGGGCCGCCGTCGGGGCGGCCGTGGGCGCCGCGTCCTTCGTGACGAGCAGCGACTCGGGCGGGATCTCCCGGACCTCCTCGGCCCGGTGGCAGGCGACCAGCTGCCCCGGTGCGCCGGGGATCTCGCGCAGCGGCGGGTACTCGGCGCGGCAGACGTCGATCACGAACGGGCACCGCGGCGCGAACCGGCACCCGGGCGGCGGGTTGACGAGCGACGGGACGTCGCCCCCGATCTTGAACCGGGTGCGACGGCGCTTGGCGTCCGCGACCGGGACCGCGGCGAGGAGCGCCTTCGTGTACGGGTGGATCGGGTGCTCGAGCACTCCGCGGACCGAGCCGACCTCGACGGCGCGGCCGAGGTACATCACCGCGACCCGATCGGCGACGTACCGGACCGCCGCGACGTTGTGGGTGATCAGGAGGTAGGCGACGTCGCGCTCCTTCTGGAGGTCGACCAGGCGGTTCAGGATCTGCGCCTGCACGGCGACGTCCAGCGCGCTCGTCGGCTCGTCGAGGACGACGAGGCGGGGGTCGACGCTGAGCGCCCGGGCGAGCGAGATCCGCTGACGGCCGCCGCCGGAGAACTCGTGCGGGTACTGGTCGAGGCAATCGGACGGCAGCCCGACGGTCGGCAGCAGATCGCGGACGTGCGCGCGCACCTCCGCCTTCGACTGCTCGCCGATCGCCCGGAGCGGCTCGCCGACGATCTGCCAGACCTTGAGGCGCGGGTCGAGCGATCCGACCGGGTCCTGGAAGACGATCTGGACGTTGGCCCGCCACTTCCGCAGCGCCGTCCCCTTCAGGCCGAGGATGTCCTCGCCCGCGAACCGGAGCTCGCCGCTCGTCGGGTCGTGCAGCCGGGCGATCAGCCAGCCGAGGGTCGTCTTCCCGGAGCCGGACTCGCC
>JASHWW010000200.1 GCA_030043855.1 Thermoplasmata archaeon | reverse complement strand
TTCACTCGGGCGCGGTGTACCTGCACTACGCGACAGTTCGCAAGGACGGCTGAGGGCGCGTCCGCCGACGGGACGTCGGACGGAGCACGGTCCCGATCGGAGCGGCGATCGACCTTCCCTCCGCTCCCCGGCGTGGCCCCGCGCCCCCGCCCCCCGTACGAAAGTATGAATGGCCCGCGTGCTTCCCGGCCCCGTAGGAGGGGATCGGTTGCCGGGTCCCGGCCCTCACCTCGCGCCGGCGTGCCTGACCGCTCGGAACCGGACCCCCGTCTCCCACTGGGCCCTCGGTCGGGCAGGAATCCATCGATGGCGTGCCCTCGGGGTGGCCGGAATCGTCATCGCGGGGATCGCCGTCCTTCCGATCTTCGGCGGGTCGCCGGTTGCGGCGTCCATCGCGGATTCCCACGCGACCCACCTCGAACCTAGCGAGCGCTCGATACCGGGCAATGTCAGCCAGACGAACAACAGCCAACTGAACAATACAACGAACCGGATCGGCAGCGCGATCGCATCCTTCGCGCACTGGTTCGCGGTCGGTCTGGTGACGGTGATCGCGCTGGTCGTCGCCGTCCTCCTGATCGGAGGGATCGTGAACTACGTCCTGGTCGGGCGAAAGCGGGGAGAGTGGACCCCGTCGGACTCGGTACGATTGCTCCCGCCCACGCCGCCACCCGACCGACCCGACCCGCCGCCGCCCCCACCCGGCGGAGCCGCGCCATGATGGAGTATCGCCGTCGTCGCCCGCCGCTGTACCGACTGGCCCGGTACCTCCGATGGAGCGCGGTCCTGGCGGCGATCCTGGTCGTCGTGTTCCTGATCTCCACGGCGGTGTCCGCCGTCGAGTTCGCGTCCGGCTTGCACGTGACGACCCCGAAGAGTGGCGGCTACGAGTTCAATTACACCCAAAGTACGGGATTTACCGCCGCGTTCGAGGCGAACGTCACGAACGCCGGCCTCTATCCCCTCGTCCTCGACCTGACGACGGTCGCCTACACTCCCCAGGGGCCGTTGGTCCCCCGGACCACGACCGGCGTGGTGACCCTGACCCCCGGAGGTCGGGCCACGACAATCGGCTTCAAGCTCCAGATCCCGGAGTCCACGCTCGTCTCCACGGAAGGGAATCTTCTCCTCAACAACACGCCCGTCTGGGGGAACGTCTGGTTCAACGGGTCGTACGCGTACATCTACCAGTTCGGGTTCGCCGTGGCCGCGAACGGTACCTGGGGAGCCCCGTTCGAGAACCTGACGGTCGTCCCCGGCACGCCGTCGACGTCCTCCGGGGAGACGACGGTCCCGGTCACGGTGAACTACACGAACAATGCGATCTTCCAACTCGCGGGTAACGTGACGATCCAGGTGGTCGACAATGGTGCCGACTGCGGCCCCCTGGTCGAACTCCCGGTCGATACGCCGTCCCATCAGGGTTTCCGGGAGGTCGTGAACCTCACCGGGCCCTCCAGCTGCATGGTCCCGGGGGCGAGTGTGTCCGCCGCCTTTCTCGTCGGCCCGGCGTCCCTTCCGCTCCTGACCGCGAGGTTCCCGTGACCGCCCCGCCCCCTCCACCTCCGCCGACCCAGTTCCCGGAGGTCTGGTCCCGGAAGCACGACCTGCCCGGGCTGCCGTGGTGCATCGCCAAGGGCGTGGCGAAGGGGATCCTGCTGATCTTCTTCGCCGTCCTCCTGCCGATCGAAATCCTCTACTCGACGTTCGGTCCGACGGATTTCTTGCTCCACCACTCCTTCTCGGAGGCGTTGCTGGCGTGGGGAGGCAGCGCGCTCGCGGTGACGTCGGCCGGCTTCACGATGTTCCAGACCACGCGGGGCTACGGGTTCTTCCGACTCGCCAATCGAGTCGCGAAACTGACCTACCAGTACATCCTCGCGACCCTCGCGATCTTCACGCTCGGCCCGTACGCGTTCACGTGGGGCGGCGGGGCCGCCGCCGTGAGCGCCCACTTCGACTTCGCGGACATCTTCTACCTGTTCATGATCCCGACCACGCTCGCCCTCCTGGCCGCGTTCGTGACCCTCTACGAGGACGTGAAGCATCCGGGCGAGCGGCTGCCCTGGGACTTTCCGATCTCCCGCCGGACGCGCCGCCGACGCGAGAAGGAGATGGCCGCGTACATCGGCGTCCCACCCCCCGGATAGGGCGCCCCGCCGAGACCGACCGGACGCCGCCTCCCCCGCGTTCGACGTCCGAGAACGTCCGCTCTCGTCCCGGGAAGGGCACGTCCGAACCCACATGTAGCGGAACGCCCTGGGAGCCGCTCGGCGCATGCCCTGGAAGTACACCGCGGAGTACTACCGAGAGTACACGCGAACCACGTGGAACGAGAGCGCCGAGGCGTACGTCGGCCTGATGGCCACCCTCGAGCCGTTTCGGGCAGCGCTCCTGGAGCGACTGGCGGTCCGTCCCGGGGAGCAAGTCCTCGATCTGGGGACGGGACCGGGCGAGCCGGCGATGACGATCGCTCGGGCGGCGGGTCCGACCGGCCGCGTGACGGGAGTCGACCTATCCGAGAACATGGTCGACATCGCCCGACGGGTCGCCCAGGCGCGCGGGCAATCGAACGTAGAGTTCCTGCCCATGGACTGCGCGGCGATGACCTTCCCGGAGGCGACCTTCGACGCGGTCACGTCGTCCTTTGGATTCCAGATCTTTACGGATCCGGAGCGGGCCGCGCGGGAGGCGTACCGGGTCCTGAAACCCGGCGGTCGGATCTGCGTCTCCGTGTGGAGTACCGGGGACCGGGTTCCCTTCCTCCATGTACTCGTCGAACCGATGCTCGAGCACGCGGAACCGGACGAAACCGGCTACATTCCCACGCCCTACGAAACCGGAGGCCCGGGAGAGATGGTGACCTTCCTCCAGGCGGCCGGATTCGAGGGGGGCCGCGAGGAGCGCGTGCAGCACACCATGCACTTCGACGGCCCGGAGGAATACCTGAAGGTCCTCCTTCAGGCAACCCCGCTCGGACACTCGCTCTCCGAGGAGGAGGCCAACGTCCAAGCGGAAGTCCTGAGCAAGACTCGCTCCAATCTCCAGCGCTGGCGATCTTCGACCGGGGTCGATCTTCCCTCCGAGTGCGTGATCGTCTCCGCTCGGAAGGGGGCCGCACGCAGCCGGCAGACGAGGACCGGTCCGCCGGACACGCCGAGGGTTTAAGCCTCGGTCCCATCCGCGAATTGATGTCCAAGACACCGAGGCCTCGCCCCCCTTCCCGGCGATCTCCGGCCGCGCGAGCCGCGGAGTTGGACGACTGGAGGGACGAGACGCTAGCACGACTCCGTTCCGCGATCCTCGCCGGCGACCCGGATTCGATCGAGGAAGTCAAGTGGCGAAAGCCGAGCAATCCGGACGGAGTCCCGGTGTGGTCGCACGCCGGGATCATCTGTGTCGGAAACGTCCTGAAGAGCGCCGTTCGGCTGACCTTCCCGCACGGCGCGGAGCTGGACGACCCGGCGAAGCTATTCAACACCCGGCTGGACAGCCGAACGGTCCGCGCCATTGACGTGCACGAAGGAGAGCGGATCCGTTCCTCGGATCTCCGGAAGTTGGTGCGGGAAGCAGTGCGTGTCAACTTGAAACGCACGCGCTGACCGACGTCCGACTTCGCAGAGATGCCCGATGGCTCGGACCGCGAAGCGGGCTCGGCGCGAACTACCGAGTCGTGGGGGCTCGGGACCGATTCGCGTTGAGGACAAACATCCGGAGTGAGTCGGGGCCGAAGCTCTCCGTTCCCACGAGCCGGGAACCGTCGGCCGCGAGCAGGACCGGGAGGGTCTCGTCCGATCCAACGGAGGAACGAATGACGTCCTCCCACCCGATGGGGCGGTTGACGTCGATGACCGTGACCGCCATCCCCCATGCGTCAGCGACCTCGGTCACCTCGTTCGCGATGCGGATCTGATCGGCCGGGAGGCGGCGGGATTCGTCCGCCTGCAGTTCCGCGTCCTTGGCGACCTTGGCCCGCTGCCAGACCCCCGCCTGATACCAGCCGCCACCGAAAAATCCGACGAGTCGGCCGGTCGCGGAGAGTCCGGGGTTGTCGAGTTCGTCGGTACCCGTCCGGGGCACGCTCGCGACGAACAGAACGAGCCCACCGGGCTCGGGCCCCGGCATCGGGAACCTTCAGGCTCCGGAAGGAAATAAGTGGACAGGAGCCCAACGGACCGCGGACCGACCTACCCCGAGCGCGCCCCCGCGGATGGACGGTTGGGCGCTATGACAGTTGCAGCCCGGGGGCCACGCCGGGACAGCTTCTCCAATTGCGGTAATATGGGGCCGTGCCCGTGAGGTCCTGGCCATGTACGACACGAAGAATCTGAAGCGGCTCAAGACGATCGATGCGAGCGCCCCGGAGGCGATGAAGGCCTTCTGGGCGTTCGATAAGGCCGCTCTGGCCGACGGTGCGGTGCCGGTCAAGTACAAGGAACTCATGGCGTGCGCCGTCGCGTTCACCACCCAGTGCCCGTATTGCATCGGAATTCACTCGAAGCGCGCGCGGGAGGCGGGTGCCTCGGACCAAGAGATGGCCGAAACGGTCGCCGTGGCGGCCGCGTTGCGGGCCGGCGCTGCCATCACGCACGGGACCCACGCCTTCTCGGATCCCCCCTAAACTCGGGGACTTACGCCTGGATTCGGAAGGGCGCGCAAGCCCCCGGGCGAACCTACCCGGACTTCCGCCGTCGTTCCTGCTTTGACGCTGTGGCCCACGGCTGGGTCTTCACCGCGTCGTCCCAGTCGAGAACCGGGGGATCCACGTCGATTTGCCATAGCAGCGCGTTGAGCTCGCCCCGGTGCTGGAGCTCGTGTTCGATCACATGCAGGAGCGTTCCCCGGAAGGTCGTCGTAAAGTCCTCGTCCCACCACGGCGGTAGCTTCGGGACTAGGTATTCTCGATCGAGTTCGGGATCCGTCAGCCGCGCGAAGAATTGGTCAACGAACCC
>JASHWW010000199.1 GCA_030043855.1 Thermoplasmata archaeon | reverse complement strand
GATTGCCCGATCCGGCGTTCGCGACGTAAATGTAATCGTCCGCCGCATCGACCGCCAGACCCCGGGGGTCGCCCCCGACAGACACCGAGCCGACGATCGTGTTGTTCGCGCCGTTGATGACCGTGACCTTTGCCGAGCCGGAGTCGGCGACATAGATGTAACCGTTCGCGCTGTCATACGCGATGGCGTTCGGGCCGGATCCGACCGGCACCGAGGCCTCCTCGGAGGGAGACACGGGATCGGGGCACAGCGGTGTGAGGGAGCTCGCGAAGTAGGCATCCCCGGCGCTCGGGGAGCCGGTCAGACAGTAGAGGTCCGTGCCGCTGACCACGCAGGTATCGTACGCTCCGACAGGGAGCGCGTTGGTGCTCCCCCACGCTCCGACATCCGCACCCGACAGCTTCGCGTAAGAGACCGCACCGGTGAAGCAGCCGGACTGGGGGCTGACGCATCCCCCGATGAGCAGCAGGTACCCATCGCTCGCGATCGCATCCACCGCGATCCCGCTCGACCAGGTGGAATTGGTCGTGGTCGACCACGAACCGATGCCCGACGAGGACAGAGGGGCCGAGTACGTGCCGTTCCCTCCCGCGGAACCGAGCGTGCAGTACACGGTTCCTCCGGACGCCGCGCAGCTCTGCGCGTCCGGACTCACGGGGTAGGTCGAGCCAGCCGTCCACGTTCCTACCCCGGCGGACGAGAGCGTCGCGTAGTAGGTCGCGGAGGACCCCTGGTAGTTGAGCGACCCGGCGATGCAGTAGATGTCGTCACCGCTCGTCACGCAGCTTTCCGCGTAGATCGCCCCCGGGTACGACGCCGTGTCCGTCCAGGTTCCGACGCCGGTCGAGGAGAGGGGAGCGTAGTAGACCGCGTTCGTCGGGTTGTTGTACGAGGGATTCGCGGTCGATCCCCCGACGCAATAGATGAATCCCGAATTCGCGACGCAGCTACCCTGCGCGATCGGCGTCGGGTACGGTGTCGTGCTGGACCACGCACCGATGCCGGACGTGCCGAGCGGCGCGAAGTAGACCGCGTCGGTGAACGTCCCCGTCGCATACGTTCCGGCGAAGGAACTCGCACCGCCGACGCAATAGACGAAACCGCCGTTCGTGACGCAACTTACCGCGCCATCCGTGTTCGGGTATCCCGTCGTGGAGGTCCACGAGCCGATGGACGGACCGGAAGCCTCCGAGAGCCCCGAGGGGATGGCGTGCGGCGCCGGTGAGGTCCCTAGGAGTCCGGATACGAGGCCTTCTGCGGACGTGAAAGCCAGGACCGCCGGACCCGCGGCAACCAACAGGACAACTCCGACGACAAACCAGCCCCCCAATCGAGCCATACGACGTTCCCCCGGAAGAAGTGCCCGGGCACTTCGGCCCCGAAACTCGTCCTGGGTATATCGAACTTCTCAAACCGGTATTCGCTGATTCTTCGAGGGAGGAGTCGCGGCGATCCGATCCGGTTTCTCAGGAACCCCGGGGGAGCGCGAAATCCGGGCGCGCTCCTTCGGGCGCCCGGACATCTTGCCCGAGGCATCCGACCAACTTTGGTGATTTCGGCTCCCGGCGCTCGTCCCTCGCCGTTTCAGCTCCCCTCCTCCCCGCTTGATATACCGAGTAGCGCTCGGAGGAGCGGCCCGCGATGTCCGAGAACCGACGGCCAGCCCGGCCTTCCCGTAATCGGGGCACCCTGAGTGAGATCGATCTCGCCCGCGGATGGATCGAATGGCTCGCGAGGTCCCGGAACGGGTACTTGAACGCGCTCCTTCGATTGTCCGACGTCCAGCGAACCCAGGATCGGGGCGCGTCGTTCCCGTCGATCGAGGATATCTTCCTGCACATCGTCGACAACAACCTCTGGTGGTTCGAGAGCGTGCCGGGGAACCGGCAGGCGGAGCATCAGCGGCCGCTCGGTCCCCTGTCGCCCCAGCAACTTCGGGCCCTCACCCGTCGGATTGCGCGAATTGACCGAACGTTCTCCGCGTCGCTTACCCCCCAGGGTCTGCGCCGTCGCATTGTCGTGAACGGGATCGGAGGGGACGGCCAGCCGTACCGGATGACGGTCAGCTTGCGAACCGTGGTTTGGCATCTCATCGAGGAGGAGCTCCAGCACCGCGGAGAGATGAACGCCCTCTTCTGGCAGCTCGACGTCGAGGCCCCGACCGACGCCTGGTTCTCGAGTCCACTCGCGAGGTGACATCGAATGCCGCCGTCCCCGAAACGATTGGATTGGAACGCCGAGAGAGACCGCGGAGTGATCGACTGGTTGCTCGGGGAGGATCAGCCATCGGTCCGGTACTATGCGCTCGTGGACCTGCTCGGTCGAAAGACCGAAGCTCCGGACGTGCGACGTGCCCGCTCTCGTATCGGGACCGTAGGGTGGGCGGCGAAGCTGTTCAAGGGTCAGAAGCCGGACGGTTACTGGGAAGCACGTGCCCCGACCAACTGGCAGAGTTACGCCCGGTTCCTTCAGTTCCCCCAGTTCCAGAGCACGATGTGGCCGTTGCAGGTCCTATCGGACCTTGGACTCACGTCCCGGGATCCTCGCATTCGAAAGGCCGCCGAACAGATCTTCGATTACAAACTTCGGCTGAGTTCTCCGCTCAACTTCTTCACGGAGGAAGTGTGCGCGGTCGGGAACATCGCCCGGATGCTGACGAGGTTCGGATACGGCGACGATCGACGCGTGAAGAAGCTGTATGCTTGGATGCTCGAGGTTCAGCGGGAGGACGGGGGCTGGAACTGTGCCCCGGACGCTCCCGGCACGCTCGATTGCTGGGAAGCGCTCGCGGCGATCTCGGAGATTCCCAGACCCGCACGGAGTCGGGGGATGGACCGCGCGGTGGAGAACGGCGTCGAGTTCTATCTCCAGCGAGGCCTGTTCCGAGAGGGAAAGCGGTATGCGCCGTGGTTCCGCTTCCACTACCCCGTCCACTACTTCTACGACGTCCTGGTCGGACTGGATGTCATCACTCGATTGGGATACGGCGACGATCGGCGCCTTCGGCCGGCGTTGGACCTCCTCACCGAGAAACGACGGCGCGACGGCACGTGGCTCATGGATCGCGTGCACCCCGACGTGAGCGCGTCGCTGAAGAAGGATTACAGTGGCCGAGAGATCCAGGGGTGGTCTCTCGAACCGGCCGGTCATCGGAGCAAATGGATCACGCTCACTGCACTTCGGGTGCTGCGTCGAGTGGACGCCACGTCCTAGGGCGGGACGTCCTCCCGGGGCCGACGATCCGGGGTCGGGGTGCAATCATCGTTGCACCGCGCCTCGGAGCGGGACGCTCCCGTGCGGTGCTCAGTCGGAGCAGTTGCCCTTAATCTAGCGGGAGGGCTTTTTCCTAACGTGGCCGCGAACCGGCGTCTTCGGGCCATCATGTTCACCGACACCGTCGGCTACACGGCGTCCGCGCAAGCGGACGAATCCCAAGCCCTCGAACTGCTCCGCGAGCAGCAGGAGTTGATTCGTCCGCTGATCGCCGTCCATCGGGGCCGAGAGGTTAAGTCGACCGGGGACGGCTTCCTGGTCGAATTCGAAAGCGCGCTGCTGGCGACCGAGTGCGCGATCGAGATCCAGCGCCGCCTGAACGAGCGGAACGGGGCGAAGGGGGTGGCCCCGATCCAGATCCGGATCGGGATCCACCTGGGAGATGTCGAGCAACAGGGACGGGACATCCTCGGGGACGCGGTCAACATCGCGGCCCGGATCGAACCGACCGCCGAGCCGGGAGGCGTGTGCGTGTCCGGTGCGGTCGCCGAGCAGGTGCGCAACAAGATCCCCGAGCGGCTCGAGAAGCTCCCCCCCCGTCCCCTGAAGGGAGTGGACGCCGCGATGGAGATCTATCGCGTGGTGCTCCCCTGGACCGATCGGCCCGCGCCCCGAGATGGCGAGGGGCCGGCCGCCCTCGCGGTCCTGCCGTTCGCCAACATCAGCCCCGATCCCAACGACGCGTACTTTGCGGACGGTCTAACGGAAGAGCTGATCTCCGTGCTCTCCCAGCTCCGGAGCCTGCGGGTGATCGCGCGCACCTCGGTGACCCCGTACCGCGGCTCGTCCAAAGGGGTCGCCGAGATCGGCCGGGAGCTCGGGGTCTCGTCGCTCCTCGAGGGAA
>JASHWW010000198.1 GCA_030043855.1 Thermoplasmata archaeon | reverse complement strand
GGTCGAACTACACCCCCGTCACCGACGCGGCCCGGTACTACGTGGTCGTCCTCGTGCTGCTCGGCGTGGGAACGTTCTTATCCGCCGTCGTGGTCCTTTTCCTGCCGTTCCTCGAACGCCGCCTGGCGGGGATCGCGCAGCGTCTCGAACGGGCCCAGATGGACGAGTTGCGGGACCACGTGATCATCTGCGGTGCGTCGCCCGAAGCCCGCGCCACCGCGGACACGCTGCGCGAATCGGGCGTTCGGAGCGTCCTCGTCTCGTCGGACCAGGGAGCGCTCGACGTCCTGAAGGGCGAAGGGTGGAGGACGTACCACGGGGACCCCGCCACGGAGGAGGCGCTCCGGTACGTCGGGATCGAACGTGCCCGGGCGATGGTCGTTGCCCAGGACACCGACGCCGAGAACCTTCTGACGGTCATGACCGCCCGCGGACTCCATCCGACGCTGCGGATCGTCGCCGTGGGGGCGTCCGACAGCTCGCTTGCCAAGCTCCGCCGGGCCGGGGCGAGCGAGGCGTTGAGCATCGTCAAGGTCGCCGCGAAGCTCGTCAGCCAGGCGGCCCTCCAGCCACCGCCCTCGGCCAGCCTGCCCGGGTGAGTCCCCTTCCGCCGACCGGTCGGGGTCCCGACGAATAACTGTTCTCCAAGAGTTTATCTTCGGAAACCCCCCGTTTATTCTTCGCCACCGGCCCACCGGTGCGACTCGACCATTTCGGAACCGCTGTGAAACGGCTGCAACGGACCGGCGTCATCGGGGGGTCGCCCCATCTCCGGCCGGAATCCCGGGCCGACGGACGCCGCCGCCTCCGCGCCGGACTCACGCTCGGCCTCGTCGGGGTACTGCTGACCGGATGGGCGATCCTTCCGACCGGGTCGGTCGTGGCTCCGGGAGTCTCCGCTCCCGTGGGATCGGGCCCGGTCGCGTACGGGCATTTCCCACCGGGGAGCGCGGGAAACTCGTCGATCAATGCCACCCCCGCCTCCGGCTACGTGGGCAGCCTCACCAACGTCTCCGGGGGAGGATTCGCGGCGGTCGCCTCGATCAACCTCACGTTCGGCAAGGTGGCGATCTCGGTCTGCGCTCCCGGCGGACTGACGACGAACGCCACGGGGAACTTCAGTTGCGTGTTTGCCGTACCGGTACTGCCCGCTGGCTCCTACCTCATCAACGCCAGTGACGGGGTCAACGCTTCGAACGTTACGTTCGTGATCCTGCCGCCCGCCCTCTCGGTCGTGCCGGCGTCGGGGGCCGTCCAGAGCTCCGCGGTCGCCACGGGTCCGGGATTCGCGCCGGCGGCCCCGATCACCCTGACCTTCGGGACGACCGGCATCGGAACCTGCTCGGCGGGGTCCCTGACGGCGAACGCAACCGGCGTGCTCAACTGTACCTTCCAGATTCCGCTCGTTGGGGCGGGTACGTACACGGTTACCGCGAGCGACGCGACGAACAACGCCTCCGCGAGCTTCGTGGTCGGTCCCCCGACCTTGGGCTTGTCGCCGGGAAGTGGAGTGGTCGGCACTTCGCTGACCGCGAGCGGGACCGGGTACGCCGCGCTCACCACACTCACCCTGAGTTTCGCCGGGGCACCGGTGGTCGCTTGTACCGCGGGGAGCCTGGGCAGCGATAGCCACGGGGACTTCTCCTGCACCTTCACCGTGCCGGCGGCCGTCGCGGGCAACAACCTGGTCGCGGCCTCGGACGGGACGAACTCCGCGTCGGCGGAGTTTTCGGTCGTCGCCGACATCGCCGTGGCTCCGGCGAGCGGGCAGGTCGGCGCCTCGGCGACGGCGACCGGCGCGGGGTTCGACGCTTCCGCGTCGTACTCGGTGACGTGGAACGCCTCCACGACCTTGTGCGCCGGTACCACCAACGCCACCGGAGGATTCTCCTGCGCCTTCACGGTGCCGAGCGCACCGGCGGGCGCGCACCAGGTGACCGGGACCGAAGCGTCGAACGCTCCGGTCGCCACGTTCACCGTCGTTCCCCACGCCAGTCTCAACCCGAGCGCCGGCAACGTCGGGCGATCGGTGACCGTCGCGGGCACCGGCTTCGACGCGTCCAGCAGCTTCTCGGTCCTCTGGAACGTCTCCACGACCGTCTGCGCGGCCACGACCGACTCGCTCGGTCGCCTCAGCTGCACGTTCACCGTGCCCGCAGCTCCGCAGGGCGCGCACACGATCACCGTACAGGAAGGGAGCTTCTCCCCCACGGTGACGTACACGGTCTCGGCCGCCCTCTCGGTCAGTCCGGCGGGCGGGGTTCCGTCGACGACGATCTCGTTGTCGGGGAACGGATTCCTCGCCGTCACCCAATACACGGCGTGCCTTCAGGCGAACATCTCCGCCTGCCCGACCGGCGCGTCCTTCACGACCGATACCAACGGGGACCTGCCCGCGAGCGCGAACCTGACGGCTCCGAGCGTCGCCGCAGGGCAGTACTACGTCGACGTCTCGCAGGCCGGGAACTTCGTGGCCTCCGCACCGTTCACCGTCACCTCCGCCACCCTCGCACTCAGCCCCACGTCCGGCCCGGCCGGCACCTCGATCGGTCTCTCCGGCGCCCTCTACCTCGCGAGCACGCAGTACGCGTTCTGCTTCGAGCCCGCCGTGGCGGCCTGCCCGTCGGGCGTCTCGACGACGTTCACGACGGACGCCAGCGGGAACGTCCCCGCAGGGGTCGCGATCGCGGTCCCGGCGACCTCCGGGGGCACGTACTACATTGACGTCTCGCGCTCGGGCATCCTGGTCGCGGTCGCGCAGTTCTCCGTCACTCCCGTCCTCGGCCTGACGCCGACCTCGGGCGGGGTCGGGACGCTCGCCTCCGCGAGCGCAGGAGGACTCGGGGCGGACGCCGCCTACTCGCTCCTGTGGAACGCGACCTTCGCCCTGTGCCAGGGGACGACCGACGCGAGCGGGGAGTTCGCCTGTGTCTTCTTCGTTCCGGCCGCCCCCGCCGGCAACCACACGGTGACGGTGGCGCAGGGGAGCTTCGCCCCGACCTCCCTGTTCGAAGTGACCCCGTCCCTCTCGCTGAACGTGACCCAGGGGATCGTCGGGGGCTCCGTGACCGTCGCGGCGCTCGGGTTCCGGGCGTCGTCGTCCGTCGCGATCTCCTGGGCGGGAGTCGGCGTCTGCAACGGCTCCTCCGGGGTCGATGGGAGCGCGAGCTGCGCCTTCGAGATCCCCGCGACCCCCGCCGGCTCGACGACCGTCAGCGGGTCGGACGGGACCGACTTCGCGACCGCCGTCTTCACGGTCGTCCCGTCGGCCGTGGTCGCTCCCGCGACCGGAGTGGTCAATCTGCCCGTGACGATCCGCGGGACCGGGTTCGACGCGTCGGTCGGCGTGCTCGCAAGCTGGGACTCGAGTTCGCTCCCGTGCACGGGTCCGGCGACCTCGTCGCCCAACGGCGACTACAACTGCACGTTCACCGTCCCGTCCACCGTGGCGGGGGCCCACCAGGTCGGTCTGAGCGGGGGAACCTCGGCGGCGACCGCCGTCTTCTCCGTGGTGCCATCGGCGGCCCTCAACGCGAGCGTGGCGACCGTCGGGCGCTTGGTGTCCGTCTCCGGGACCGGGTTCGACGGGGCGACCGCGGTCCTCGTGGAGTGGAACACTTCGACTTCCCTGTGCAACGGAACGACCACCACCGTCCTCGGTACCTTCTCGTGCACGTTCCGGACCCCGGCCGCGCCCAACGGGACCCACGCGATCTCCGTCTACGAGGGGATCTGGTTCCGCGCCGTCGACCTCGCGATCGAGCCCCATCTCGCCCTCTCGGCGGGAGCCGCCCCGGCGCTCGCCAACGTGACCGCGACCGGGACGGGGCTCGCGAGCAACGCCACCTACTCGCTGACGTTGAGTCCGGGCGTCGTCCTCTGCGCCGGCGCCACGGGCGCCAACGGCAACTTCTCGTGCGTCTTCACGGTGCCGAAGACCGCCCAGATCGGGGATTACGAGGTCACGGTCACGGCGGACGGTTCGACGGCGACGTTCCTGTTCACCGTCAACGCGACCACTCCCGTACCCCCGCCCCCGTCGTCCTCGACGCCCGCCGCGTTCCCGTGGTGGGTCGTCGCGGCGATCGGGATCGGCATCATCGTCCTGCTCGGGGGGCTGATCGTGCTGAACCGCCGGCGGCCGCGCCCGCGTCGACCGATGACCCCGGAGTCCCCCGCCGGGTCGGCGACTCCGACGGCCCCCACCCCCAGCTCGCCCACCGCGCCCGCCGCTTCCACCACCTCGCCCGCCGAGGACATCGATGCCCTAATGCTCCAGCTCGAGCGGGTCGCCGAGGAGGTCCTCCAACGCAGCAAGCCGCCTCCGCTGGACGAGTCGGCGACCGACGCTCCCGACACCGGGGCGTCCGAGTCGAAGTAGGAGTTCGGACGGGCCGTGCGACGGCCAAGCGGATGTAGGGCGAGAGTTCTCGGGGAGGGACCATGGCCGGGCGATTTGCACCCGCGGCGTCCGCGCCCGGGCTCGTCGGCAGCCGCGGCGCGCTCGTGGCCCGCACGAAGTCGGCCCCCGAGCGTCCGTACTCCCACGTGCACCTCGAGGTCGACCTCCGGCACGAATCGTGGGAACCGACCCGGCTTCCCTGGCTGGGGCGGCTGGAGGGGATCCTCCGCGAGCGGGAGGTCGTCGAGAGCGCCGACCTGCTCCGACT
>JASHWW010000197.1 GCA_030043855.1 Thermoplasmata archaeon | reverse complement strand
GATCGTGTTCGACCCGCCGCCGCCGCAGCCGACGATCCGGATGTTGACCTTCAGGGTCTCCGCCAACTTCGCGAGCTCGGCATCGTCCGAGCTCACGTACGCCGGCGCCGTCGGCCCCTTCTCCTCGACCAGGGACTGGTTCTCCTGGTGCTTCGCGATCGCTTCCTGGATGATGGACTTCATCGTTGGTTCCCCGCAGCGTTTGTCAGACGAGCGTCATACGCTCTGTCGAGGAGCATCCCGAAAATCGATAGATAAACGTTTGCGTAGAGCGGAACCGCGCGACCTCCCGGGCCGAGGTCCGACGGTCCGGCGGGGCCGGCGGCGCCTCCACCGTGGCCCGCCGGACCCGAAGGTGGTCGCCGTCGGCCGGACCGTCCGCCGTCCCGACGAGGTCGAGAGCGATTCCGGTCTGCGGTCCGTCAGGGTCTTACCCGATGTCCCGCGTGCGGGGCCGCGATGTCCTCCCCACCGGGGTCTCCCCCCGAGGTCGAGGACGTGGCGACCCAGGTCCCGGAGCTCGCGGCCCCGCCGCGGCGGTACCGGGACTGGCCGCGCCGTCTCTGGGAGTCGCTGCGTGCGACGAGCCAGGGCGGCTGGTCGACCGCGTCCCGCGACCTCGCGCACTGGGCGGCGGTGGCGGTCCCGATCGGGATCGTGGCCGGTCTCGGCGCGGCGGCGTTCTTCTTCCTCTGGGAACAGTCGACCCAGTTCTTCCTCGTCGGGGTCGTCGGGATCGGCTACCCGTACCCGGGAGCGACGAGCACCCAGGTCGTCGTCTGGTCGAGCTCGTTCCCCCGGATCCTGCTCCTCCCGGCGATCATGGTGGTCGGCGGTCTCGGCGCCGGGGCGATCGCCCAGTACCTCGCTCCCGAGATCGCCGGCCACGGGACCGACGAAACGATCGATTCGTTCCACAATCGCGATGGCGAGATCCGCGGCCGCGTTCCGGTGCTCAAGCTGATCGCTTCGGCGCTCACGCTCGGTACGGGGGGGAGCGGCGGGCGCGAAGGGCCGACGTCCCAGATCGGCGCCGGCTTCGGGTCGTGGTGGGCCGACCGACTGAGCCTGAGCGACCGCGACCGTCGGATCGCCCTCGCGAGCGGGCTCGGCGCCGGCGTCGGGGCGATCTTCCGGGCCCCTCTCGGCGGTGCGATCTTCTCGGCCGAGATCATGTACACCGGCGACTTCGAGCCGGCCGTCTTCGTCCCGTCGATCATCGCATCGGTGGTCAGCTATTCGATCTACGGCACGATCTACGGCTTCGGCACGCTCTTCGGGACCCCCGCGAACCTCGACTGGGTACCGCTGCAGCTGCCGCTCTACGTGATCCTGGCGCTGGTCTGCGCCGGCGCGGGGATCCTCTTCGTGCGCCTGTTTTGGGGGACCCACGCGTGGTTCGATCGCCTCCGCTGGCCGCTGGCGTTCCGGGTCGCCCTCGGCGCCGGGTTGTCGGGGCTCGCCGTCCTCGTCGTGTACGTCCTCCTGCCGTGGCAGGGCCACTTCGCCGGGCTGTCGGCCGTCAACGTCGGGTACGGCTTCGTCCAGGCGGCGATGCTCGGGCAGGTCGGGCTGACCTCCCTCCTCCCGATCGCGCTGGTCGGACTCACGGTCGCGATCGGGTTGCGCATGGTCACCACGTCGCTCACCGTCGGCAGCGGAGGCGCCGCCGGTCTGTTCGGCACCTCGGTCGTGATCGGGGCGTTCATCGGCGCCGCGCTCGGCTCGCTGTTCCACGCCGCCTTCCCCGGGGCGGTCGACGCCGGCGCGATCTCCGCGTTCTCGATCGTGGGGATGATGACGTTCTTCGGCGGCATCTCGAAAGCGCCGCTCGCCGTGCTCGTGATGGCGGTGGAGATGACCGGGAGCTACGTGATCCTGGCGCCGGCGATGGTCGCGATCTTCATCGCGTACGTCGCGACGGGAAAGCACCACCTCTACCGCTCGCAGGTACCGACCCGGATCGACAGCCCGGCGCACCGCGAGGAGTACCGGGGGCGCCTGCCGCCCGTGCCAGCCCCCGAGTGAGCCGTGCGTCGTTCGCCGTACCCGCGGGAGCGTCCCGCGAGGGTGCGAGCGCCCGACGACGGCCGGATCGACGACGAGCGACCGGACGGCACGGCCGCGGGATCGATCCCGAGCGGCGCCCCGTTCGCGTGGGCCCCGAGGGGGCTCCTTCCCTGGCCCGCCGGGCGGACACCGATCGGGCGAACCGCCGCGATCCGGCCTCGACTCGATCCCCTCGGATCACGTCGGGTTCGTCGACCGAGCTCGGCCGGGGCCCGAGGACACCCACTCGAACCGGGCGGGGTCCAGCAACTCCTCGAGGCGGTCGATCGCGACCTCGCGGTCACCCGGACCGAGCTCCGTCGGAACTCCCGACCCGTTCGGATAGAGGCGTTCCGGATACCGATTCCAGAGTCCGCGGTACAGCGCGGCCCCGAATCCCCCCGCGCGAGCCCCATCGAGGTCGAGCTCGGGACGGTCGCCCACGTGGAGGATGTCCGCCGGGGGCAGGCCGAGCCGGCG
>JASHWW010000034.1 GCA_030043855.1 Thermoplasmata archaeon | reverse complement strand
GCGGAGGTCCCGGCGATGGCGGACCGGATCGCGATCAGTCCCCAGGTGAGCGGGAGACCGTACCCGACGTACTGCAGCGGGACGGGGAGCGACGAGAGCGGGAAGTTGACCCCCGAGAGGAGCAACCCGCAGAACAGGAAGATGTTGCCGAGGATGAGCGACGTGCGCAGGTAGAGGGCGACCCCGCCGAGCAACAGTCCGAACCCGACCATCGCAAAGGCCGTCAGCACGATCGAGACGGCGAGGTTCGGCATCGCCGAGACCGGGATCGCGACCCCGAAGAAGACGCTCGCGTAGACGAGGCCCATCGTGACCGTCGCGAGCGAGACCAGGATCGGGATCAATCCGCGTCCGAAGTAGAGCGCCAGCCGGTTCGCGGGGGAGACGAGCAAGTGCTCCATCGTCCCCTGCCACTTCTCGGAGTCGGTCGTCTGGCAGACCGTGAAGACGCTCGTGTAGGTCACGGTCGCGACCGCGTTCCCGATGGCGGTGAATGCGATCTCCGAAGCCCCGCCGCCGCCCAACTGGACGACGTAGGCGAAGAAGACCATCTGGGTGAGCGGGATGACGAAGACGGTGCCCAACACGAAGTCGATTCGCATGAAGCCGAGGCTCGTCCGGGGGGCGAGCACGGCGTTCGTCCAGAAGGTCCGGAAGAAGCTGGGCCGGTAGACGGTCGTGGGCGCTCCCATGCTTCGTCGCCTCCGTCAGAAGTCCGAGAGGTTCCCGACCTCGAGAACGTGCCGCTCGACGCGGTGGAAGACCGTTCCGGCGATCGCGAGGTAGACGGCGGTGGTCGCCACCGCGCCGACGAGGTCCCAGCCGAACCCCCACGAGAATCCGACGTACCCGGGGATGGAGTTGTAGCGGAGGGCGTCCAGGGCCCACGTCGGCGGGAAGAAGAGCGCGAGCGGGTTCGTCCAGAACGGGAGCAGCACCACGGGGAACATGCAGCCGGTGCCCACGTAGAACGCGAACTCGCCGATGTTCTGGATGAATCCGGCGTACCGGGTGTAGACGTAGAACGCCGCGAAGACGACCCCGACGGCCGCGAGGGTCAACATGACGAAGACGAACAGGATCGCGAAGGCGAGGGGATCCGGCAGCGCGGGAGGTCCTCCGGCGGCCAGGACGACGACCAGATAGACGATCCCGCCGCCGATCAGCCCCGAGACCACGTTCCACACGACGCGGCCGAGCACGACGTAGAGGTAGGGGGTCGGCGCTTGCAGCGTCGGTTCCAGCGTGCCGAACTCGCGGTCTTGGCCGGTCGCCCAGCCGCTGCCGTAGAGGGTCTGGCCCCACATCGACATCATGCCGGCGCCGAGGATCGCGTAGGTCAGGAAGTAGGGCCCGGCGCCGCGGAACAGCTCGAACGCGACGAGGCCGAAGACGACCGGGGCGATCATCGAAGGGATCAGCCACTGCGGGTCCGCGAGGAACATCAGCACCGAGAGCCGGAGCGACGCGGCCGTCGAGCGCGTCCGGGAGACCTCCGACGTCACGAGGGCCATCTACCGGGCCTCCTCCTCGACCAGGTCGAGGTAGACGTCCTCCAGCGAGGTCCGGCGCTCCCGCACGGACAGCTCGTCATGGCCGGGCAGCGCGCGTTGGACCTCCTCGATCCCGATCTCGTCGGTCCGGAGCCGGATCGTCAGGCGCGTGGCCGGTCCGAACTCCTCTTCGGCGACCTTCGAGACCCCGGGCAGGCGGCGGAGCGCGGCCACTTCCACGTCGTCGAACCCGTACGCCTCCGCCTCGAGCGTTCGATCGCCGCCGACCAGCTGGCGCAGTCGGTCGACCGAGTCCCGGGCCACGATCCGCCCCTTGGAGAGGACGGCCAGCTGGGGGCAGAGTTCCTCCGCCTCGAACATGTAGTGGGTCGTCAGGAAGATCGTCACCCCGTCGGCGACCAGCGACCGGATCAGTTTTCGGGTCTCCCGGGCGCTTTTCGGGTCGAGGCCGATCGTCGGTTCGTCCAGGAAGAGAATCTCGGGCCGGTGGAGGATCCCGCGGGCGAGATGGAGCTTCTGCTTCATCCCGCGCGAATACTCTTCGACCCTCCGGTCGGCCGCGGCGAGGAGGTCGACCCGTTCGAGGACGGAGCGGATCCGCTCCTCGCGCTCGGCGGTCGGGATCCCGTAGAGGTCGGCGAAGTACCGGAGGTTCTCCCGCCCGCTCACGCGGTTGTACAGGCCCCGTTCTCCCCCGAGCACGAGCCCCATCCGGGGCCGCAGCCAGGCCGCGTCCTGCGTGACGTCGTGGCCGAGCACCTTCGCCACGCCCCCGGTCGGTAGCAGGAGGGTCGCGAGGATCTTCGTGAGCGTCGTCTTGCCGGCGCCGTTCGGGCCCAGCAGTCCGAAGATCGAGCCGCGTTCCACCGTGAGGTCGACGCCCTGCAGAGCGTCCGTGCGCGTGACGTCCCGGAACAGGAATCCCTTCCGGCTTTCGAACCGGCGGGTGACCCCGTGGGTCTCGATGGCCGGGCCGTCGTTCCGCAACATGTCGGAGGGTGGAGGCGCCGCACGAGGAGGGCCGTACAAATACCCTTAGCTACGGGAGCACCGAGCGCAACGGACCGAGGGGGAGCGTTTCATCAGCAACGGAGGGTTGCCGACGACAACCCCCGTGCGGTGCACGCACCGGCCCGGGCCACAGGAATGAGCGACTTCAACCCCGGCGGGAGTCGGTATCCGAGCGGGGGGGAGAGCGGGGCGGACCTGCTGGCCTGGTATTCGCGCTCGGGGGACCACGCAGTCCGATACCGGTTCGCCCGCGCGTTCGCCCGGAACGGAAGCGTCGTCGACGTCGGCTGCGGCCACGGATTCGGAGCCCTCGCGCTCGAGGGCGCCGTGGGGCGGTATGTCGGGCTGGACGTGGACCGCGAGGCCGTGGCGTGGGCGCAGCGCCGGATCGGGCCCGGCCGTCCGTGGGCCGAGTTCCACACGCTGGACGATCCCGGGGACCTCCGCGCCTGGCGCGGGTTCGATGTCGCCCTCGCCTTCGAGGTCGTCGAGCACGTCACCGACCCCGTTGGGCTCCTCCGGGACCTGGTCGGCCTCGTGCGAACGGGCGGACGGTGCCTGCTCTCGACCCCCAACGGCGAGAACTCCCACGGGCGGCCCGAGCTCTACGTCTCCCCGTACCACGTCCGGGAGTACGATCTCCGCGAGTTCGTCGCCCTCCTGCGGGAGTGCCACTTGGCCGCGAACCTGTTCGTCGAGTATCGGATCGATGGCCTGGACCTGATCGGACGTCGGGCCCTCGGGAGGCCCGTGGGCCGAAATCTCCCGGTCGCCCCGTCGTCGAAGCGAACGCGAATGCTCGCGACGGTCTACTCCCTCTGGAACAATCGCCTGAACGGTCCGGTCTTCTGGCGGATCCGCAAGCTCAAGGACGGACGGCGCCCGTCCCGGCCGTTCTCGACAATCCTCGCGGAGATCCCGGTCGATGCGGGCGACCGACCCGGAGCTCCTGCAAACGTCTAGTGTTATATCGAGCGCTCGGGTCCGACCGGAGAGGGACCTCGTGTCGACCGCCGCGCCGTCGCCCCGGACCAGCCCCGGGGCCGCTGCCGACCCGTTCCCGCCGGCTCGCCTGCCCGAGGCGTATCGGACGATGCTGCTGGCCCGGGCGACCGACGAGCGATGCCTCTCCCTCCAGCGACAGGGGCGGATCGGGTTCTACGTGCCGCTCTCCGGACAGGAGGCCGCCCAGGTCGGTTCGGCGGCCGCGCTGGAGCCGGTCGACTGGGTCTTCCCCGCCTACCGGGAGCTCGCGGTCGCGCTCGTTCGCGGAGTCCCGTTGGTGGCGATCCTCGACCAGCTGTTCGCCAACTCCCGGGACCGGACGAAGGGCCGGCAGATGCCGAATCACTTCGGCTTCCGGGACCAGAACTTTGTCGTCGCCTCGAGCCCGATCGGGACCCAGATCACGCAGGCGGTCGGCGCCGCGATGGCCGCCCAGCGCCGGAAGGACCCGATCGTGACGCTCGCGTACTTCGGGGACGGCGCGACGAGCTCGAACGACTTCCACGCCGGGATGAACTTCGCCGGCGTGTACCGGACCCCCACGATCTTCTTCTGCCAGAACAACGGCTGGGCGATCTCGCTGCCCCGCGACCGGCAGACGATGAGCCCGACCTTAGCCGAGAAGGCGTCGGCCTACGGGTTCCGCGGCGTGGTGGTCGACGGGAACGACCTGGACGCGGTCTACGGAGCGGTGCGCGAAGCGCGGGCGCGGGCGATCGCGGGCGACGGCCCGACCTTCATCGAAGCGCAAGTGTACCGGTTCGGGGCCCACTCGACCTCCGACGACCCGAAGCGATACCGGCCGGAAGCGCTGGTCGAGGCGGCCAAGCGGCGCGACCCGGTCCGTCTGTTGCGCGACCGCCTGGTCGCCGCGGGGCTGTTGGACGACGCCCGCGATGCGCAGTGGTGGGAGGCGTCGCGCGCCGAGGTCGCGAAGGCGGTCGAGTCGGCCGAAGGCGTTGCACCGGTCGACCCGATGAGCTTCCTGGACGACGTCTTCGCGACGCCGACGTATCGGTTGCAGGCCGAGCGCGACGCTCTCGAACAGCTCGTCCGCGACGGGGTCGTGAAACCGTGACCGAGCGGACGTTGGTGCAAGCGGTCAACCGGGGCCTGTTCGAGGCGATGCAGGCCGACCCCGACGTGGTGCTGCTCGGCGAGGACATCGGGGTCAACGGCGGGGTCTTCCGGGCGACGGAGGGACTCGCCCAGCAGTTCGGCACGGACCGGGTCGTCGACACCCCGCTCTCCGAGACCGGGATCGTCGGGACCGCGATCGGGATGGCGCTCTACGGTCTCAAGCCGGTCGCCGAGATCCAGTTCCTCGATTTCATCTATCCGGCGTTCGACCAGATCGTCAGCGAGCTCGCGAAGTTCCGATACCGCTCGGGCGGGCAATATCCGTGCCACGTCGTGATTCGCACGCCGTACGGCGGTGGGATCAAGGGCGGCCTGTACCACTCGCAGAGTTCGGAGGCGTACTTCGCGCACACGCCCGGACTGAAGGTCATCGTCCCGTCGACCCCCGCCGATGCGAAGGGCCTGCTGCTCACCGCGATCCAAGACGAGGATCCGGTCCTGTTCCTGGAGCCCAAGCGGATCTACCGGTCGGTGACCGGCGAGGTTCCGGACGGGGACCACCGGGTACCGTTCGGCGTGGCCCGACTCGTCCGCGAAGGGACCGATGCGAGCGTCTTCGCGTACGGCGCGATGATCCCGCCGACGGTGGACGCCGCCGAGACGCTCGCCGGGGAGGGGATCTCGGTCGAGGTGATCGACCTCCGGTCGCTCGTCCCGCTCGACGAGGCGGCGGTCGTCGCCTCCGTCGAGAAGACCGGCCGCGCCGTCGTCGTGCACGAGGCGCCCCGGACCTGCGGATTCGGCGCGGAGATCTCGGCGCTGCTCGCGGAACGCGCGTTCTACTCGCTGAAGGCCCCGATCGCCCGGGTCACCGGATTCGACACGCCGTTCCCGTACGCCCTCGAGAACGTCTACCTGCCCGACGCCGCCCGCATCGCGCACGCCATCCGCTCGACCGTGCGGAGCGGCTAGGAGGAGCGATGGCGTTCGAGTTCCGCCTCCCCGACATCGGCGAAGGCGTGGCCGAGGGGGAGGTCGTCCAGTGGTTCGTGAAGGAGGGGGACGCGATCCGGGAGGACCAGCCCCTGGTGAGCGTCCTGACCGACAAGGCGAACGTCGAGATCCCGTCCCCCAAGACCGGACGGATCGCGAAGATCCACGCCGCCGTTGGAGTGAAGGTCAAGGTCGGCGGCTTGCTCGTGACGATCGAGACCGGGCCGGGTGGCGCCTCCGCGTCCGCAGCGCCCCCGGCCCCCGTTGCGCCAGCCGCTCCCCAAGCTCCGGTGGCCGTCGCGGCTCCCGCGCCCGCCGGCGCCGCCGGGGTCCAGGCCTCGCCGTTCGTCCGACGACTCGCGGCGGAACGCGGGATCGATCTGGGGAAGATCCGCGGCAGCGGGCCGGGCGGGCGCATCACAGAGGCCGACCTCGGCACCTCCCCGTCACAGACACCGTCCCCGGCGAGTCCGACCTCGCCCCCCGCAGCTCCGGCGCCCT
>JASHWW010000196.1 GCA_030043855.1 Thermoplasmata archaeon | reverse complement strand
CCCCGTCGAGGCGGATGTCGACCGCCGTACGCAGTTCGGCGGGAGTGGGAACGGTCGACCTCGCGGCCATCGCGTCGATATTCGGTCGGCGGGCTTGAGGCCTCCGGAGCGAGAAGCCGCTATACCGCTCGTCCCGCTGGGAGCGGTGTGAGCGAGCCGGGACGTCGACCGCTCGTCATCGGGAGCGGGATCGCCGGACTCTACGTCGCGCTGCGGTCTCGCGAGCTCGGTCTGAAACCGACGATCGTGACCAAGGGCCGGCTCGAGGAATCGAACACCCGGTACGCGCAGGGCGGGATCGCGGCCGCGCTCGGGACCGACGACACTCCCGCCCTCCACCTCGCCGACACGATCCGCGCGGGCGACGGCCTGGTCGATCGGGCCGCGGCCCACCAGCTGACGGCCGAGGCCCCGGCGCGGATCGCCGATCTCGTCCGGTACGGCGTGCCGTTCGACACGGTCGAGGGCCAAATCTCCCTGGGTCGAGAGGGGGCCCATTCGCGGGCTCGGATCCTCCATGCCGGTGGCGATGCCACCGGGCTGAACATCGAGGAGAGCCTCAAGCGTCGGGTCCTCGAGGCGGGGATCGAGGCCCGCGAGCGCACCATGCTCCGGGCCCTCCGTACCGATCCGGACGGGGTGATCGCGGTCCTCTCCCGATCGGACGGTACGGCCGTCGAGGTACTCGCGCCGGGAGCCGTCGTGCTGGCGACCGGCGGGGCCGGCTCGCTCTACCGGCAGAGCACGAATCCGTCGATCACGACGGGAGAGGGGATCGCCCACGCGTTCCGCGCCGGCGCGCTCGTCTCCGACATGGAGTTCGTCCAGTTCCACCCGACGGTCTTCTATCGCGAGGGGGCCCCTCGGTTCCTGATCACCGAAGCGCTGCGCGGCGAAGGCGCGGTCCTCCGGAACGACGCGGGGGAGCGGTTCCTGGTGGGCCAGCACCGGGATGCGGAGCTCGCCCCGCGCGACGTCGTGACGCGGGCGATCGACCGGGAGTTGCAGCGGACCGGACGTCCGTTCGTCTACCTGGACGCGACCGCGGTGCCCCGCAACCTCCTGTTCGCTCGCTTCCCCTCGGTCTGCCACTTCCTGGCGGGGTACGGGCTCGACCCGTCGCGCGACCTGATCCCGGTGACGCCCGTCGCCCACTACACGATCGGAGGGGTGACGACCGATCTGGAGGGACGGACCTCGCTCCGTCACCTCTACGCGTGCGGCGAGGTCGCCGCGACCGGAGTGCACGGGGCCAACCGGCTCGCCAGCAACTCCCTGCTCGAAGGACTGGTCTTCGGAGAGCATACGGCCCGCCAGCTCGCGCACCCGGCGGCCGGCGGCCCGTCGCCGCCCGGACGGCTCGTCGAGGTCCCGCTCGCCCCGGGGGCCGGTCGGGGCGAGGAAGGCACCGACCAGGACGAGGTCCGCGACGTCCTGTGGAACGACGTGGGGATCGTGCGATCGGCGGACGGCCTGCGCTCCGCCCTCGGGTCGTTCGAGCGCATCGGCCGCTCCGCCGAGCCGACCGGCACCGGTCTCGCCGGAACGGTCGCCAATGCGGCCCTCACGGCCTCGTTCATCGCGCGGGCCGCGCTCGTACGGACCGAGAGCCGCGGCGCCCACTACCGGTCGGACTACCCCAAGCCCCGACCGGTGTGGCGACGGCACATCGGGCTGCGTCGCGCCCCGCCGCGCCGGGCGCGGGTCTGACCCCGCAAATCGTTATCCCCCCGGACCGGTCGACCGCCCATGGACCTCCGCCTTCCGGAGGAGGAACGGGCGCTCGCCGACGCGACCCGTCAGTTCGTACGGCGGGAGATCGCCCCGATCGCCGACCGGATGGATCGGGAGGATGCGTTTCCCCGCGACGTCTTCGGTCGGCTCGGGACCGACGGCTTCCTCGCGCCGACCCTGCCGACCGAGGTCGGGGGATTGGGTCTCTCCTACCTGGCGCAGGCCGTCATCCTGGAGGAGATCGCTCGCGCGTCGCCCGCGCTCGCCCTCAGCGTGGGGGCGCACTCGAATCTCTTCGCCGACAACGTCGCCCGCAACGGGACGGCGTCGCAGCGGGCCGAGTTCCTGCCGGCGATCGCGGCCGGTCGGGAGGTCGGCGCTCTCGCGCTGACCGAACCGAACGCCGGGTCCGACGCCGTGGCCCTGCGGACCCGCGCCGAGCGGCAGGGCGACCACTACGTGCTCAACGGAACGAAGCAGTTCATCACCAACGGGCCGGTCGCCGACACGCTCCTCGTCTACGCCAAGACCGCGCCCGACCGAGGGGCGCACGGGATCTCGGCCTTCCTGGTCCGTCGCGACGCGCCGGGGTTCTCCGTTTCTCGCAGCCTCGACAAGATGGGGATGCGCGGCTCCCCGACGGGCGAGCTCGCGTTCCAGGACGTCCGCGTCCCGGTCGCGCAGCGCCTCGGGGAGGAGAACGACGGGGTGCGGATCGTCATGAGCGGCCTCAACGTCGAGCGCGCTGTCCTGGCCGCGATCCCCGTGGGCATCATGGCCGAATGCCTCGACCGGTCCGTGGCGTACAGTCGCGAGCGCGAGCAGTTCGGTCGCAAGATCGGGGAGTTCGAACTCGTCCAGGCGAAGCTCGCCGAGATGTACACCCATCTGCGGGCCGCCCGCTGGCTGATGTACGCGGCGCTCGAGGACGTGCGCGAGGATCCCCGAAGCCTGCGCGCCGCCGCCGCCGCTCTGACGTTCGCGAGCGAGGCCTCGACGCGCGTCGCGCTCGATGCCGTGCAGGTGCACGGCGGCTACGGGTATATGCGGGACCTCCCGCTCGAGCGTCTCGCCCGCGACGCGAAGCTGCTCGAGATCGGCGCCGGGACCTCCGAGATCCGCCGCCTCATCGTCGCGCGGGAGCTGCTCGGACCCGGGTTCGGTTGACCCGGGCCGCGGGAGGCCCCCGTGGGCTCAGTTGCCGCGGGGCTTGCGGAGCCCGAGGCCCTCCTCGATGTACAACGCAGCTTGTGTCGACGCCGACCGTCGGTCGGCCTCGGCGGCTTCCTTCAATCGTCGCAGGATGGCCGGCTCGAGATAGACGGCCAGCCCCACTCGTCGCTTCGCCTTGCTCTTCGGTGGTCGCGGCATCTGTTTTCGATCCTCGGTCCCCTAGAGGGGACTAACCGCGGTACCCGGCACCACGGTGTCCTTGCGGACGGCCGTGACTGACGAATCTCGCCTTAAATACCATCGCTTGGAGGCGAGTTCTGACGGAAATATCCAATATCTGCAACGCCCGTTCGCTACACCGGCGGACGCTTCGGTATGGGACCCCGGCGTGCGGCCGCGGCTCGACGACGGCGAGCCGGGAGCGGTCGCGTCACGGCCGGAACGAGTCGCTCGAACCGGTCGACGGTGAGGTCGGCCTGACGCGCGAACGTCGCGCGTTGCTTCGCGGTCCGAAGGCCGTTGTGGCCGACGAACGCACGGACGAAGACGACCCTCCGGAACCCGGCGCGCTTCGCGCCCAGCAACTCGCCCATCGACCCATCGCCGGCGAAGGCGGCCCGCTCCGGCCCGATCCCGCCGAGCCCCTGCAGCACCGCCTCGTACGCTCGAGGGTCGGGTTTCGCGAAGCCGAGCTCGCACGAGAAACCGGTGAAGGAGAACCGACGCGCCAAGGGTGAGGTCGCCCACCCCCGGACCTCCAGCTCGTCGCAGTTGCTGAGCAGCCCGAGCCGGATCCCCCGCTCCCGGAGCTCGTCCAGCGCGCGCAACACCTCGGGCCGGGGCGCGGCGAGGGCCTGGGCCGGAACCCGGCCGATCTCCCGGCCGATCTCGCGCAGCAATCCCGCCGAGGCCGGAGCGCCGACCGACCGGGCGTACTCCCCGATCCACTCGAGGACCGACGGTTCGCGGTGAACGAGACGCTCGGGGAACGTCTCCCGCCAGTACCGGACGAACGGTTCGCGCGGTACGCCCAGACGCTCGGCGATGTGGTCCGCGCGATGGAACGCCGGGGGCCGGAACTCCTCGGGGTCGACGAGCGTGTGGAACAGATCCAGGACGACCGCTTCGATCGGCGCTTCGTCGAGCTTCCGGTCCGGGGGCATCCTGCGAACGATTCCTCCGGGGTGTGCTCGCGGGACCGGACGCGGGTCCGCGGCCCGTGACCCCACGACAGTCGACGGCCAACGTATATAGTAGCGGGGACCCCATCCGACCTCGATGGCCGGACGTCCGACGCCCGCGTCCGGAGCTCCCGCCTCGCTCCGGGTGGAGGTGCTGAAGGAACTCCAGGCGCTCATCGACAACCGCGACCTTCGCGATCGGATCGATCGCGGGCCGCTGGCGGAGACGCGCGGCAAGGAACACTGGATCCTCCACCTGCTTCTGCGCGCCGCCGAGATCGACCAGGTCCACCTGGACACGCTCATCGGGACCTCCTACTCCAACACGATCGCCCGGCTGCAGGCGATCGAGGATCGCCTGCAGCGCGTCGAGGCGACCGGGCAGGGCCTCGGCGAGGAGATCCGCACCCGTTTCGACGGCATGGAAGGGGTGCTGGTGGAGCGGCTCTCGAAGGAGATCTCCGAAGGGGTCGACCGGGCGGCCGCGAAGGTCGGCGCCGACATGTTCACCAACCTCGACCAGAAGTGGAAGCCGGTCGGGGAATCGATCGAAGCGTTCGCGCAGTCGTCCCATCAGCTCACCAAGGACCTCTCCGACACCTACCGGGTGGCGACCCAGAGCCGGCTCCTGCTGAACGAGAACGCCCGGCGGATCATCGACCTCGGGCGCGACCTCGTCGCGCTCGAAGAGAGCCTGAAGCTCGCGCTCACGAAGGTGCTCCAGGACGCGCTCGAGCCGCTCGAGGAGCGGATCGCCGCCCTCGAGGGCCGCCTCGGTGCTGCCGAGGAAGCGAACGGCGCCCGGGCCACCTCCGATCCCCCGGGCGGCACGTAGCGGCGCGGCGATGCGGTTGTCCCCGCGCCATCCGCGGTATCGCAGCCTCGTCGTCCGGGCGGGGCTCGCGCGGGCGAGCGCCACGGGATTGGTCGTTCCCGAGGGACTCATCGCGCACGGCCGCGGGGAAGCGTTCGACTACCTCCTCGGGGAGCGAACGACCCCGTCCGCCCGTCGCGCCGAGCGCGCGGCCGCTGAGTGGCTCCTCGCCGCGCGCCGTCCGGTCGTCAGCGTCAACGGGAACGTCGCCGCGCTCGCCGCCCGAGAGATCGCTGCCCTGTCCGACGCCGTCCCCGCTCTGCGGGTCGAAGTCAATCTGTTCCACCGAACCCCGGCGCGTGCGCGGCGGGTCGCCACCGCGCTCCGTCGCGCCGGCGTCGACGAGGTCTTCGGCGTCCGCCCGTCGGCACGGATCCCCGGGCTCCCCTCGGATCGAGCGAAGGTGGACCGGGACGGGATCTTCCGGGCCGACGTGGTGCTCGTCCCGCTCGAGGACGGGGACCGGGCCGAGGCGCTTCGGGCGCTGGGGAAGAGAGTCATCGCCATCGACCTGAACCCGCTCTCGCGCACGAGCCGGGTGGCGGACCTGCCGATCGTCGACGAGCTGACGCGCGCGTTGACGCAGATCGCAACGTCCGCTCGGCGGTTCCGGCGGCGCTCCGCCCCACCCCAGCTCCGCGCCTTCGACGCCGACGAGGCG
>JASHWW010000195.1 GCA_030043855.1 Thermoplasmata archaeon | reverse complement strand
CGAGGCGTGCGCCGAGCTCGTCACGCCCGGCTCCATCGTCGAGCGGCAGCTCGTCGACGGCGACATCGTGCTGTTCAACCGGCAGCCGAGCCTGCACCGGATGAGCATGATGGCGCACTTCGTCCGCATCCTCCCGCACAAGACGTTCCGGTTCAACCTCTGCGACTGCCCGCCGTACAACGCGGACTTCGATGGCGACGAGATGAACCTGCACGTCCTCCAGAGCCAGGAGGCGCGGGCCGAGGCGAAGGTCCTGATGAAGGTCGAGGAGCACATCCTCTCCCCCCGGTACGGGGGCCCGATCATCGGGATGCTGCACGACCACATCACCGCGGCGTTCCTCCTGACCTACCAGAACCCGACGTTCACACGGAGCGAGGTCACGTACCTCCTCTCGAAGCTGTCGTACCCGGTCCCGCCGCCGGCGACCAAGGACAAGGACGGCAACCCGCTGTGGACGGGGAAGCAGCTGTTCTCGCTGACGCTGCCGCCCGACCTCACGCTCGAGTTCCGGTCGAACATCTGGGCGCGGTGCGACTGCCCGCCGCTCGGCTGCAAGCACGACGCCTACGTCGTGATCGAGAACGGGGTCCTGAAGGCCGGGACGATCGACAAGAAGGCGATCGCGACGGAGAAGGGTGCCGTGCTGGACGCGATCGCGCGGAACGACGGGATGCCGCGCGCGCGCCGGTTCCTCGACGAGATGAGCCGCCTCGCGATCACCGCGATCGGCCTGAAGGGACTCTCGACCGGGATCGACGACGAGGACGTGCCCGACGGGGCCCGCAAGGAGATCCTGTCGGAGCTCTCCGCGGCGCGCGTCCGCGTGAACGAGCTGGTCGAGCAGTACCGCCAGGGCGAGCTCGAGCAGATGCCCGGCCGCTCGCTCGAGGAGACGCTCGAGGTGATGGTCCGACGCGAGCTCGGCCAGGCGCGGGACACCGCGGGCGACATCGCGGGCCGCAACCTGGGGCTCGAGAACCCCGCCGTGATCCTCGCGAAGTCGGGGGCCCGCGGTTCGATGCTCAACCTGACGCAGATGGCCGGCGCCGTCGGCCAGCAGTCCGTCCGGGGCGAGCGGCTGCTCCGCGGCTACGTCCACCGGACGCTGCCGCACTTCGAGCGGGGCGACCTCGGCGCCGACGCGCGCGGATTCGTCAGCTCGAGCTACAAGCGCGGCCTCTCCCCGACGGAGTACTTCTTCCACTCGATGGGCGGCCGGGAGTCGCTCGTCGACACGGCCGTCCGGACGAGCCGGTCCGGGTACATGCAGCGCCGGTTGATCAACGCCCTCGAGGACCTCAAGGTCACCGAGGACGGGACCGTCCGGAACACGGCCGGGACCGTCATCGAGTACAAGTACGGCGAGGACGGGATCGACCCGACCCGGTCGTACCAGGGCGCCCCGGTCTCGCTGGACGAGGTCGTGAGCCAGGTGCTCGGCCGTCGCGTGCGCTCCTCCGACGAGCGGAAGCCGGACGGCCCGGCCGGCGCGCCCCCGGTCACCGAGGAAGAGATGGACCTCCAGGCGGAGGCCCAGCTCGAAGAGGAGTCCGAGGAAGAGGAGACCGAGGAGTTCGGGGCGCCGGAAGAGGGCCCCGAGTTCGGAGGGGAGTGACGATGCCCGAGGAGAAGAAGGCGGTGCAGCGGGACCTGAGCGAGCGGATCCAGGAGATCGCCCGGAAGGAGACGGGGACCCCGCTCCCGCCGTCGCTCGTCGCCGAGCTCAAGGAGAAGCTCCACGGCCTGCGGCTGCCGCCCGGCGACCAGATCCACGTGATCCGCGAGGTCGCCCGCCGGTTCCGCCGCGCGGAGGTCGACCCGCACGAATCGGTCGGGATCATCGCCGCGCAGTCGATCGGCGAGCCCGGGACGCAGATGACGCTGCGGACGTTCCACTACGCCGGGGTGGCCGAGATGAACGTCACGCTCGGTCTGCCGCGCCTCATCGAGCTGGTCGACGCCCGGCGCGTCCCGTCGACGCCGATGATGACGGTCCACGTCGACAAGAAGCTGAGGGCCGACCGGGACGCGGTCCAGAAGATCGCGCTCCAGATCGAGGTGACGACGGTCCCCGACGTGGCCTCGATCGGGACGGTCGTGGAGGACCTCAAGGTCGTCGTGACCCCGCAGGCCGCGCTGCTCGAGGCGCGCGGCGTGAAGCGCGCCGAGCTCGAATCGGCGCTCGCCGAGAACCTGGACCCGCGCCTGTTCGTCGTGAAGCCGGGCAGCGGCTCCGGGGAAACCCGGTCGTTCGAGATCCACCTCAAGGAGGCGGTCGAGGGGGCGACCAAGACGCGCAAGGAGGAGCTGGTCGAGGAGATGCCGTTCAAGAAGCTCCTCATCGCGAGCGAGGAGGCGAAGGCGATCCAGATCAAGGGGGTCGACGGGATCCGCCGCGCCCTGATCCGCAAGGAGAAGGACGAGTACGTGATCTACACGGAGGGGTCGAACCTCGACGGCGTCCTCGAGATCGCGGGCGTCGACGGGGTCCGGACCACCACCAACTCGGTCTTCGAGATCTACCGCGTCTACGGCGTCGAGGCGGCCCG
>JASHWW010000194.1 GCA_030043855.1 Thermoplasmata archaeon | reverse complement strand
TCGTCGGCGGCGTCGGTGTACGGAGGCTCCGCGTACACCGGGAACTGGGCCTGTCCGTCGATCGTCATGAACATGAACATCTGGATCTTTCGCATCGTCGCTCCGTTATCCCCCAGAATCGGTTGGGAATAAGTAGGGAACATCGGAACCGTCGGGCCGGCGGAACGCCCACCATTCGACCGGGTTGCAACTGCTGTTGCAGGTCTCGGCGACCGCACGTCCGCGTTCTCGGGGACCAGTAAGTCGGCGGGGCGTGTCGACGGGGAGATTCCCAGTCGCGGCGAGGGGGTCGACCCTATCGTCTACGTATAACTTTGCCATTAAAATACCCAAAATTCGGTTCGCCCTGGCTACGCGGAGTCGGGGGCGTACAATGTCACTACGAGAGCTGCGCAAGGGACTGCTGGTCGTCGTCGTATCGGGTCTCCTGGTGTGTGTTGGATTATCGGAAGTCAACTGGACAGGAAATCGGGGCGGAGAGATCGGGTCGTCTCACGCCCGTATGGCGGTCCCTCCGAATCTCACGACGTGCACGGAATCGGCGCTCAGCAGTCTGGTCGCGCTCGGCGGTTCGATCGTCTATGGAGCCGACTGCCCCAACATTGTGTTCGGATCGCCGATTCTGATTCCGTCCACCTTGACGGTCAACATCTCCGGCGGAAGCAACTCCGTCGTGTTCGATGGAAACGCGATGACCGGATTGTTCACCGTGAACGGCGGAACTCTCCGTCTCGAGAATGTTACGCTCGAGGAGGGGGAAGTGGTGGGCGGAGCGGGCGCCGCCGGCTCCGCGGGGACCGACGGTTCCGTCGGGGCGGACGGATCCGCCGGGGCGGGTGGGACGTCCCCCGGGCAGGCCGGGACCGCCGGGACCGGGGGATCGACGGGCGGGGCCGGTACCATCGGTCACGCCGGCACGCCCGGGGGAAGCGGTCTGGGCGGCGCGATTATGATCGCCTCCGGATTTGTGAGTGTCAACAACAGTACCTTCGAATCGAACAGCGCGTCCGGCGGTGAGGGAGGCGACGGTGGGGCAGGCGGCACCGGAGGGGCCGGTGGTTCCGGTGGTATCGGAGGCGATGGAGCCCCGGCGGCGAACCCGTCCGCGGGCCTCGGTGGAGCCGGGGGAGCGGGTGGCGGCGGCGGTCGTGGTGGCTTCGGGCAAGTCGGCGGGAGGGGTGCGCTGGGCGGAACCGGCGCCGGCGGTGCGATCTACAACGCCGGTACCCTCGTTCTATCGGACGACGACTTCGTCGCCGACATCGCCCGAGGGGGAGCCGGGGGGCAAGGCGGTGCCGGAGGAAGTGGGGGCTCCGGCGGCGACGGGTACTATGGGGGCCAAGGCGGTTCCGGAGGCACTCCGTCGTCCGGCACGGCCGGGGTTGGCGGCGCAGCCGGCAAGAACGGTGCTGGCGGATTGGCCGGCGAAGGGGCGGCGGGCGGCGCTGGCGGCGGCGGCGGAGTCGCGGAGGGAGGCGCCATTTTCAACGTCGGCACGCTCTACACGAACGACTCCACCTTCCAGGCGTGCTCCGCCACCGGGGGCGGCGGCGGTGACGGAGGCGCCGGTGGTTCCGGGGGACCCGCGGGCCTCTCCATCGGAACGGATCCGTCCGGGCCGGGAGGTACCGGAGGTACACCGAGTTCGACCGGAGGGGTCGGCGGGACCGGCGGCGCCGCGGGTGCTGGAGTCCGCGGACTGTCCGCGATCCTCGGGAACGCCGGGGGCCTCGGGGGCCTCGGTGGTACCGGCGGATTCGCCGGCGGGGGATGTCTCTTCAACGAAGGAACTGTCCACGCCTCCTTCGACCTGTTTGAATCGGGTGGCGCGACCGGAGGCTCGGGCGGTCTGGGAGGCCCGGGCGGTGGCGGGGGATCCGGCGGCGCCGGCGGTTCCGCATCTCCCCCCGCCTCCTCGGGGTCCGGCGGCAACGGAGCGGTGATTCCGGGCGCCACGTCCTCCGCCTTCGCCGGGGGAGACGGGGCCCGCGGCACGGCCGGACTCGGGGCCGGCCGGGCGGGCGACGGCGGCCTCACGGAATACGGCGGGGCCGGCGGGGCGGGTGGCCAAGCCTCCGGGGGTTGTCTCGGCGCAGGCGGAGGGGGACCGTTCAACACCTCGAATTCCACGATCGAATACTGCACCGCCGCGGGCGGTCCGGGAGGTCAAGGAGGAGCGGGCGGTGAAGCCGCATCCGGCGCTGCCGGCGGGTCGGGAGCGTCCGGTGGCGACGGAGGAAACGGAGGATCCGCCGCGAGCACCGGGGCCGCCGCGGTGGGGGGCACGGGCGGCCGCGGGAGTGACGGCGGAAACGCTACGGACGGCGGGGTCGGGGGTGGCGGTGGATTCGGTGGCAAAGGAGGTGCGGGCGGCCCGGGTCTCGGAGGAGGCGGCTACTCCTTCGAAGGTACGGTCCAGACCGGGGTCATCTGGTACGCCGACCTCTTCTCGCACGACGCGGCGGAAGGAGGGACCGGTGGCCTCGGCGGGTACGGGACCGGCGGTGGCGAAGGGGGCAACGGGGGCAGCGGCGGGAACGGGGGGAACGGCGGCGACGGCGGCCTCGGAGTCTACGCCGGGGCCGGTGGTCATGGGGGAGGGGGAGAGAACGCCGGCAACGGGGGGAACGGCACGCTCGGCTCGTTCGGCGGCCTCGGAGGAGACGGTGGCGCCGGAGGACTCGCCGAGGGCGGTGGCCTGTACGCCTACGGACCGGTCACGTTCGCTTCCCTGTCCGTCGTCTACTGCGCGGCGATCGGGGGCGCGGGCGCGTCGGGGGGCCCCGGAGGCCCTGGCGGAGACGGCGGGACGGGAGGCCCGGGCGGCAGCGGCGGTTCCGGTGGAACCGGAGGTTCCGGAGTGACTCCCGGGGGCGGGGGCACGGGGGGCAACGGGGGCGTCGGGGGGCGCGGCGGGTCCGGCGGCATGGGGGGAGGGTCGGGAAACGGCGGCCCGGGCGGGGCCGCTTCGGGCGGAGCGATCTACAACACCAGCGTCCCACTCTCGGAAACCGGTGTGACGTTCGCCGCCAACAGCGTGATCGGAGGAGACGGCGGGATCGATGACTGCTATGTCGGGATCGCGTGCCCGGGGGTCGGGGGGTCGTCGGGGCTGGGAGGCGCCGGCGGAAACGCGGGCCCGGGCGGGCTCAACGGTGCGGACCGGCATCCCGCCCCGAACGGGATCCCGGGCATGTCGGGAGTTTCCGGGGAGAGCGGCGCGATCGGAGCCAACGGGTCCAGCGGAGCGACGGGGAAATCCTCGGGTCAGAATCAGCCGTGACGCGATCGTCGGCCCGATCGCGGACGCGGACCGACGAACGCGCGAGCGACCCGCTTCGGAGGGACGCGCGAACCTCCGGGAAGGCTCGACCGCACAACCCGCGTTACGGCCCGAGCACCCAAGTGCCGGAGGGCCCGAGGAACAGGACCACCTCGTTCAAGGCTCCGTCGTAGGTCATCAGGGTCGGCCCGCTGACGAACGGCGGAGAGTCGGTTACGCTCGCGGTAAGATTGCTCCAGCCCGTACCGCCGTACGACCAGGTATCCGTCAGGTTCTGCCAGACACCGGTCGTCACCTTTGTGTAGCCGCCGAGCAGCACCACTTTGCCGAGGGCGCTGTCGTACGAGAGACCCATCCCCGCCCGGTTGGACGGCGACGACACCGGGTAGTGGCGCAGCCAACTTCCGTTGTGAAAGGTCCACGTGGCCTGCGACACGAAGCCCGACGCGTAACCGCCGAGGAACACCACCTCGTCCAGGTTCGGATCGTACGCCATGGCACTATAGAGGTCGACCACCGGGGATCCATCCTGGGGAAGATCGGTCCACGTGCCATCGGCGAACGACCAGGTCTCGTTCGAGTCTTGGCCATCCACGCAACACCCCCCCGTCAGCAGGAGGTATCCGTCGCCCGCGTCGTACGTCATCGCGAACCCGTCGAGCGGAGGAGGGGCCGTCGGAGTCACGATCCGGGTCCAGGTGTCGTTGACGAAGGTCCAGGTATCGTTGTACACCCCGCACGGAGAGTCGCCGCCGAACAGAACGAGGCCTCCGATCGCGGGGTCGTAGACGAGACCCCCGTCCGATCGCGCCGGAGACGGCCCCGGCCCGATCAAGGGGGTAATGTTCTCCCACAGCCCTCGGTCGAAGATCCACGTGTCGGAGCCGGAACATCCGCCCGCGGACGTCAGCAGGACCAGCTCCTGGACCGACGGAACGTAGGCGATCATTCCGGAGGCGGTCGGTGGGGCGTTCGATTCGGGGAGCAGCGACCAGGCGAGGCCCGGTGGGGTACCGCCGGAGTGACCGTGCGGCACGAACGGGTTGGTCAGCGGGTGCCCCGGCAGCCCTTCCTCGACCGCGACCAGGAGGACGAGCGCGACGCAGAAGGCCGCGATGGCGACGAACGGAAGTCGGCGGTCCACGCGACCGAACCTCCGGATGATGTATATGTACGTATAGGACGGGGCGTGGACCGCGACCTATCGGCTTCCGCCGATCGGTCCGACCCCCGCCCGGCTCGCGAGGAGTCCCTCGGTCTGACTCTCGATGTCGCGCTCGATGCCGTACGGGTCGGGAACGGCGAGCCACTCCTCGAGCCCCACCGCATCGCCCGGTCGGCGGCGCCTCGGGTGCGGGGGCCGGTACGGCTTCGCGCCGCTCGTCGGCGCCGTCTGCAGCGAGTTGACCAAGACCCACCCGAATCCGAGGATCCGCATCGGGACGTTCTGGTCGACGTCGACGTCCCGGACCTGGAGCAGCGGGATCTCCCGGAAGTTCGTCGACAGGATCCCGTGCTGGTGGATCAGGCGGTACGACGTCACGACATAGACGTCGCGTCGCCAGCGCCACCACCGGAAGAAGAGACGCAACCCGCGGTCGAGGAACCAGAGGAGGGCGAGGACGGTCAGGACGGCCAGCAGGTACGGGACGGTCCCGACGGTGTGCTGGAGGTCGCCGGTGAGGCGGCCGACCGGTGGCAGCCTCCGCCAGAGCCACGCTCCGATCGCGACCGAGCCCCAGATCGTCGAGCCGAGGAGGTAGACGATCCCTGCCGAGACCGCGAAGACGAGGCCGGGCCAAAAGAACCAGACCCAGCGGGACTCCCGCGTCGCCCGACGGACGACCTCGTTCGTCCCCAGGATCGAGGGGTGCACCAGGCGAGCTCCCGGCCCCCCGACGGCGCGGGATGTCACGGCCCGCGCAGCCGCGGGACCATTAAATGCGCTGCGGAAACCCGTCCGTCGGGCTGCGCATAGCGTCCGATCGGTTTCGCGACCGCACCCGCGAAGTGATGGCGTCCGGAAGGGTCGCGGCCGCATGGTCCGCCTGGTCGCGATGGACGAGGCCGCGTTCCGCCCGTACGTCGAGCGGTTGATCCGGACGTACGCGGCCGACCACGTCCGTGCGGGAACCTGGACCGCGGAGGAGGCGGAGGTAAAGGCGCGCGGGGAAGTCGAGCACCTGCTCCCGCACGGCACGAAGACCCCGGGCCACTTCCTCTACACCATCGCCGCGGGAGCCCCGGAGGTCCGGGTCGGGATCGCGTGGCTCGCGATCGAATCTCGCGGCGCGTTCGTCTACGACCTCGAGGTCGAGCCGGAGCACCGCCGCCACGGATACGCCGAGGCGGCGATGCGAGCGCTGGAGCCGATCGCCCGCGAGCACGGGGCCGACCGGATCTCCCTCCACGTCTTTGGGGACAATCTCGGCGCCCGCCGGCTGTACGAGCGGCTCGGGTATGCGGAGACCAACGTCCGGATGGCGAAGTCGCTCGGCACCGGCGGCCCGTGAGCGCCGGCGCGACCGAAGAGGGCCCGCCGGCCGAGTCGCCGACCGGCGGCCGGTGTCGAAGGTGCGGGGGTGCCCTCTCAGCGCCGATCAGTGGAGACCTCCACTGCTTCGTGGTCTGCACCGCGTGCGGGGAGCGGTACCCGTTGGACGACCCGGCGGGGGCACCTCCGTCCGAACCCTGACACGCGATGCCGGAGCTTCGAGGCCGCTCGCTCGCCGTCGCGCGGACGCCGGGGAACCGGGACGAACAGGCTTAAGTGGTCGGACCTCCCCCCTGCGCATGGGTGCGGATTCCCGCGCCCGGTAGGGTGCGCGTGCCGGCCATCCCGGATCGTCGAAAATCGACACCGAGCGAGGCGGCTCCCGCGGGCAAGGAGGTCCGCGAATCGCCCTTGGAGGTCCGCCCGCCGACGCCCGACGCGCTCTGCATCGAGACCCCGCTCTCCTCCTTGGACGCGCCGACCACTCCGACCGACCACTTCTACGTCCGGAACCACTTCGCGACGCCCCACGTCGAGGTGGAAACCTGGCGGCTGCGGATCGAGGGCGCCGTCGACCGCCCGTACGATCTGACCTACGACCAGGTCTGCGCCTTGCCGAGCCGGGAGGTCGAGGCCGTCCTCGAGTGCGCGGGCAACAGCCGGTCCTCGGTCCGACCCCGCCCGGAAGGCGTGCTCTGGCGCAACGGCGCCGTCGGGACCGCGCGGTGGCGGGGAATCCCGCTCTCGGACCTTCTCGAACGGGCGGGCATCCGGGCGGGGGCGGTCGAAGTGATGCTCGAAGGCGCCGACCGGGGCCAGGAGCCCGGGGTCAGTCGCGACATCTCGTTCCAGATGAGCGTCTCGCTCGCTAAAGCGATCGACCCGGACACCCTCGTGGCCCTCGAAATGAACGGGGAGCCGCTGTCGCGACGCCACGGGTTCCCAGCGCGCGTGGTCGTCCCGGATTGGTATGGGATGGCGTCCGTGAAGTGGGTCACCCGGATCGTCGTGTTGACCGAGCCGTTCAAGGGTCACTTCCGGACCCGCGCCTACGCCTACATCGCCGAAGGGGACGCCGCCGAGTCCGAGAAGCGCCCGGTCACGACCGTGCGCGTCAAGTCGCTGATCACCTGGCCGAAGGAGGGCGCGGTCCTGTCTCCCGGGCCGCTCCGCCTGCGGGGGGTCGCGTGGTCGGGCCACGGTCGCATCATCCGGGTGGACGTCAACCTCGGGGGGTTGGGCGGTCCGCGCGAGGAGGAGACGTGGCATCCGGCCGTCCTGATCCCCGCCGACTCCCCGCACTCGTGGACGCACTGGGAGTACGACGGGCACGCCGAGCGGCCGGGGTTCTACGTGGTGCGGGCCCGGGCGACCGATGAGCAGGGCCACACCCAACCCGTGCAGGCGACGTGGAACTTCCGAGGGCTCGGCAACAATTCGATCCACACCGTCCCGGTCGAGGTACGCCGACCGGGCGCGGCCGGTTGAGCGGGCCTAGCGAACCTTCGCCGGGGCCGCCCCCGGAGCGGGATCGGGCACGAACGTCATCGAGATCGAGTTCACGCAGTGGCGGGTGTTCTTCGGCGTGAACCGCTCCCCTTCGAACACGTGCCCCAGATGCGCCCCGCATCGGGCGCACTGGATCTCGACCCGGTCGCCGTCCGCGTCGGGTAGCCGTCGGACGGCACCCGGCAGTTCGTCGTCGAAGCTCGGCCATCCGCACCCCGAGTCGAACTTCGCTTCCGATCGGTAGAGCGGGAGCCCGCATCGCTTGCAGACGTAGAGCCCGGAGCGGCGCTCGTGCTCGTACTCGCCCGAGAACGGCGCCTCCGTGCCCTTGTGCACGATCACTCGCTCCTCGGCTCGGGTGAGCGCACGATACGGCGTCGGCGCGGCGTCGGACATCGGAGAGCAAACTCCCGGCCGCCTATATCGAGTCTCCCGCCCGGTCGTCGCGCTCGAACAGGACGAACGAGCGCGGTGGAAGCTCGAGGGACCGTTCGCGATCCGGCGTCCATCGGAGGCGCGCGCCGGCGGATGCTCGCCCGTCCGACGGGCCGGATCGCACCAGGAGGCTCCAGGTGCCCGGCCACGCGAGTCGGGGGACCACCGCCGGGTCGGGCCCGACGTTCGCCAGCAGGGCGGCGGCACCCCGTTCCGTCGAGCGGAGAACCGCCAACAACCGATCCGACTCCCACGCGCGGGCCTCGGTCCGGCCTCCCGGGGCGAACGCCGGGTGACGGCGGCGCAGCGCGATGAGACGGGTGACGAGATCGCGCGTCGCCCGACCGCGCGCGGTCTCCGCGGAGGATCGGTCGAGCCGGGACGTGGCGAAGGTGGACGGGAGCGCGGGATTCGGCGGAGCGGACGGGTACCCGCCCGCGCGGAGATCGCGGGCTCGCCCGCGAGCGAGCCCCGCGGCCGCGCGGAGGGAGAGACTCGTGAAGAAGTAGAACGGCCGCGTCTCCCCGTACTCCTCGCCCATGAACAGCATCGGCACGTACGGCGCGACGAGCACGAGGGCGAGCGCCACCTGCGGCAGGTCGTCGGCCAGGAGCGTGGTCAGTCGGGCCCCGTCCCCCCGATTCCCGACCTGATCGTGGTTTTGGTCGAAGACGACGAACTTCGCCGGGTCGACGTCGGTCAGCGGAGCTCCGTGTCGCCGGCCGTGGAACCGGGAGTATTGTCCCTGCAGGAGGAACGGCGTTTCGAACGCGCGGGCGAGCTGCTCGAGCGAGCCGAAATCGACGTAGTACCCCTGGCGCTCGCCGGTCAGCGCCGCGTGGAGCGCGGAGTGGAAGTCGTCGGCCCATTGACCTTGGAGGCCCCACCCGCCTTCGGAGGCCGGTCGAAGGATTCGCGCGTCGTTCCACTCGCTCTCGGCGATGAGGATCGCGGGTCGCCCTCGCTGCACGGCCTCGTCGCCGACGACCCGGGACAGCTCGGCCCAGAACGGCGGGCGTCCCCGGTCGCGGACCTCGTGGACGGCATCGAGCCGGAACCCGTCGACGTGGAACGATCGCAACCACTCCCGGGCGCAGACGAAGAAGTGTCGCCGGACCTCATCGCTGCCCGGCCCCTCGAAGTTGGGCGTCGGACCCCAAGGGGTCGCGGCGCGCGGATGGAAGTAGGGGCCGAAGCGAGAGAGAAAACTCGCCTCGCTGCTCCAGTGGGTCCAGACGGCGTCGAGGAGGACGCCGATCCCGGCGGCGTGGGCGGCGTCCACGAATCGCTGGAGCGCGGCGGGGCCGCCGTACGCCCGGCGAACGGCGAAGGAGAAGACGTGCCCGTACCCCCATCCCCGATCGGCGCGCTCCTCCTCGACCGGAAGGAGTTCCACCGTGTCGATCCCCACCTCGGCCAGTGCCGGGAGATGCGGGATGGCCCCGTCGAGGGTTCCGGCGTCGCTGAACGCGCCGACGTGCAACTCGTAGAGCGTCGCCCGGGAGAGCTCGCGGGGCCGCCAGCGAGAGTCGGTCCACGGAAACCGGGAGAGGTCGACGACCTCGGACGGTCCGCGAAGTCCGAGCGGTTGCGAACGCGACGCCGGATCCGGCAGCCGGCTCCCTCCGATCCGGTACCAGTATCGATCCCCGACCTGCGCCTCGGCGACGAATCCGGAGTGATATCCCCGCGGCGCCGGCGTGAGGGCGGTCCCGCTCCGGGGCTTCCCCGCCACTTCCACGCGGACCCGCGATGACGCCGGCGCCCAGACGTGGAACCGAACCCCCCCTCCCGTCTCCGGGACGGCTCCGAGCGGGACGTCGACCGTCGGGTCGTCCGTCCCCATCGCATCCGTCATGATCCGAGGCCGAGGTTCAGCGACCGCGGACGTCCACCGTCCACCGGAAGGGGGGATCCGAGCCGCGACGCGGGATGCCGCGGGGGAACGTCAGCCGCCCGTGCGGGCCGAAGTCGACCCGGGACGCCCCGGGACGACCGTACAGACGGAGCCGGAGGTCGTGCAGCATCGCAGGCTCGATGTGGTCCCAGTCGACGGCGGTCGTGGGCACGACGCTGCCGTCCCGCACGTAGAGCGGGATCCGCTCCCACGGCGCGGCGCGAGGGATCTCGATCGGCCCGTCGAGTCGTCGGTCGCTCCAGAAGTCGAACCAGCCGCCGCGCGGCAGATAGGTCGTCGTCGCGCCGCCCGGCACGATCGGGGCGACGAGGAGCGCCCGACCCAGGAGGTACTCGTCGTCGACGGACGCCGCCATCGCGTCGTCCGGAGTGTCGAACGCGAGGGGTCGGGCGAGCGGACGTCCTTCGCGCAGCCCCGCGACGGACTCGGAGTAGAGGTACGGCACGAGGCGGTACCGAAGGCGCGCGAGCGCCCGGAACGCCCGCAAGGCGTCCGGGCCGAACGTCCAAGGCTCGCGGGGCGTGGTTCCGTGCAACCGCGTGTGCGAGAAGAGCATCCCCATCGCGCTCCATCGGGCGTAGACCTCCGGGGTCGGGCGGCCACCGAACCCGCCGCTATCGAAGCTCGCGAACGCCCCGCCGGAGGCCGCGTACCCCAACGCGCCCCGCAGGGAGGCCGACATGTCGCGGGGGTAGGTCCGCGGGTCCCCGCCCCACTGGACCGGATATCGGTGGATATCGAGCCCTCCCGACCGACCCCAGATGATCGGTTCGGCCCCCGCGGCCCGCATCGCCTCGAACACCGTGGCGGGGTAAAGCGTCGCGAAGCGGTTGTGCATCGCGGGGGCCGCGACCCCGCGTCCCGACACGGATTCGGGGATCGCCTCTCCGAAATCGGTCTTGATCACGTCGACGCCCATCCGGACCAGCTCGTGGACTCGGCGGCCCAGCCAGTCGCGCCCCGCGCTCCGCGACAGATCGATCGCGCCGAAGTCCTCGCTCGGGCCGTCGAACTCCACCCCGATCCGCCCGTCGGGGCGCCGCAGGAACAACCCGCGCCCCTCGAGCTCGCGGAACTCCGGGGTGTGCCGCGGGACGTACGGGTCGATCCAGAGCGATAGTCGGAGGCTCCGCGCATGGAGCTCGTCGATCATGGCCCGGGGGTCCGGAAAGCGACGACGATCCCACCGGAAGGTGCAACCGACGCCGAGGAACGGGAGGGGTTCCCCCCGACGGGCGGCGGCCGCCGCCAGCCCGGCGAGCACATCCCCGGGGTCGACCTCGGCGGAACGGTCGACGTCCCGCTTCGAGAGGCCGTACCGTCGGCCGACCGCGTACAGCGCGTCGGGGAGCGGCTGGTCGAGCCAGGGGGGATCGAGGTGGATGACATCGCCCGGGAGTCGCAGCTTTCGCACCTTACGCGCGACGCCGAGGAGCTCGCGCTGGCTCCGGTACGCGCAGCGGCTGTACCAGACACCGAACGACCACAGGGGGGGCAGCGCCGGGCGGCCCCGCGTCGTCCAGAACCATCGGAGGATCTCGGCCGGAGACCGAGAGAAGAAGAGTCGCACGCGGACCGGGGCGGTGGGGAGTTCGACCTCCGCGAGACCTCGATAGCGTCGGCCGAGGTCGAACCGTACGGGATCCCACGTCTCGGCGAGGAAGGCGTACCCCCGGGTCGACCAGAAGAACGGATACGCGACGTACGTCGCGTCGTTCGGAAGCCCGAACACGTCGCGGACGGAGATCCGATATTCGCCTCCCGTCCGGTCGACCGGGCCGAAGAACTCCCCCAGACCGAAGATCCGCTCCCCGGGCGCGATCCGGAAGGGCAACCGGATCCCGTGGCCGATGGCCGACCACGGGGAGGGACCCGGGAGCTTTCCCGGCGGCAGTTCCGTCGCGACCGTGAATCGACTCCCGTCCGATCCCTCGGCGACGAGCGACGGAGGGGAGCCGACCAGCCGAACCTCGAGCCCCCGGAAGCGGAGCGTTCGATTCCGTGGGGAGGACCCCGACCCCCGGATCGTCGACCCGACCTTCCCGAATTCGAGCAGGAGCTCCGCCCGCCTCGGAGAGGAGATCCGGAGGGCGCACGACGCCCCGGGACCGGCCAGATCGAATCGTCCCCGACCGGCGCTGGCCCGAAGTCGCACGAAGGGGCGTGGGACGTCCGTGCTTCGCGCTCGCGGTCCGCTACGGCGGCGCCGGGCGGGGCGTCGCACGGGCATCGTCCCTTCAGTGACCCGCGGAGGGGGCGGCGAGCGAGTCGTTCAACGCGCCCTCGGGGTCGAAGAATAGGGCCCGTGTTCCATCGATGCCGACCCACACCGGATCGCCGATATTGAAATCGTACGAACGAACGAGGGCGCGGAGGGTGACCGGGGCGCCCCCCGCCACGCCGGGGATCTCCACGAACACCTGGTCGTGCGAGCCCGTCCGCTCGAGCCCGGCGACCGTCGCGGCGAGACGTCCCTCGCCGGGACTCCGTTCGACCGAGATATCCCACGGCCGGACGCCGAGGGTCATCGGGCCGGCGGGAGCGCCCGCCCGGACCGGCACGCGGATCGGCCCGTGCACGTAGGCCGTCTCGCTCCCGCGGGTCTCGATCGCCCCGTCGAGCACGACGAGTTCCGGGGACCCGACGAACGTCCCCACGAACCGGTTCACGGGATGGGTCAGCACGTCGTGCGGCGTACCGCACTGCAGCAGGTGGCCGCGGTCCATCACCGCGATCCGATCGGCGAGCGTCATCGCCTCGACCTGGTCGTGCGTGACGAAGACGAACGTCTCGCCGAGTTGCCGGTGGATCCGCTTGAGCTCGATCCGGGCGTTCGTCCGGACCTTGGCGTCGAGGTTCGAGAGCGGCTCGTCCAGGAGGAACGCCTCGGGCTTCCGAACGATCGCCCGCGCGAGGGCCACCCGCTGGCGTTGCCCACCGGAGAGCTCCGACGGGCGCTTGTTCAGCGTCGTCTCGATCCCGAGCTGGACGGCGACGTTCCAGACGCGTTCGCGGATCTCCGCCTTCGGGGTGTGGCGGACCTTGAGACCGAAGCCGATGTTCTCCGCCACGCGCATGTGCGGATACAGCGCGTAGCTCTGGAACACCATCGCGATGTTCCGCTCGCGCGGCTCGTAGTCGTCGACCAGCATGTCGCCGATGTAGACGTGGCCGCTGGTCTGCACCTCGAGCCCGGCGATCATCCGGAGCGAGGTCGTCTTGCCGCAGCCGGACGGGCCCAGGATGACCATGAACTCGCCGTCCTTGACCTCGAGCGACACGTCGTCGACCGCGACATCGGACTTGAACCGCTTCGTGACGTGTTCGAGCCGGATGCCGGTCACGCGCCACCCCCGTCGCTCATCCGCGCACCGCCCCCAACGTGAGCCCCCCGATGATGTAGCGCTGGAACAGGAGGTAGGCGGCGAAGATCGGGAGGCTCATCAGGAGCGCGAACGCGGTGACCACGCCCCAGACCGCCGAGCCCTCCGTCGTCGTGTACGAATAGTTGGAGAACAGGCCCAGGGCCAAGGTCCGCAGGCTGTTCGAGGTGATGAACTGCTGCGCCAGCGCGTAGTCGGTGTACGGTCCGACGAACGCGAGCAGCGCGGCGAGGGCGAGGATCGGGAGGCAGAGCGGGAGGAGGACCCGGAAGAAGGCCCCCGTGCGCGAGAGTCCGTCGACGAGCGCCGCCTCCTCGATATCGTCGGGGATCGAGTCCATGTAGTTCTTCACGAGGATCCCGCTGAAGACGACGGCGCCGGCCGAGTACGGGATGATCAGGCCGAGGTAGGTGTCGATCAGCCCGAGGTGGTCGAACATCAGGTAGAACGGCAGGATCAGCACGAACGACGGGAAGAGCGAGATCGCGAGGATGAAGTAGACGAACGTCCGGCGGCCCGGGAAGTTGAACTTCGACAGCGCGAATCCGGTGAACGCCGCGAGCAACAGGCCGGCGGCCGCGGCGCTCCCGCCGAAGATCAGGGAATTGACCAACATCTGACTGAACCCGGGCTGGGGAGAGTTGTAGATCACCGCCTGGTAGCTCGCCAGCGTCAGCTGGCTCGGTCGGGGGATCAGGGAGGACGCCGAGATCGCCTCGACCGGCAGGGAGGAGAACGACGTGATGACGATGAAGTAGACGGGGAACAGGGCGAACAGGCAGGCGCCGACCAGGACCAGGTGCGTCGCGACGCGCTTCGCGATCCGCAGCGCCTTGCGTCCCGTGCGTCGGTTCATTTCAACCAGTTCCGGGTCAAGTCCGTCCGCCAGATCACCACGAGCGTGATCGCGACCAGGAGGACGAAGTCCACCATCCCGTACATCGCCGCCAGCGCGTACTGCGGGGAGGCGCCGAACGCGACCGAGTAGGACTTGGTGATGAAGATCTGGGTCGTGTTCAGCGGTCCGCCGCCGGTGATGAGGTAGATCGGATAGAAGTTGTTGAACGTGAACAGGAATCCCATCAGCCCCACGAAGGCGATGGTCGGGCGCAGGTACGGGATCGTGATCCGCCACCACGCCGCGAGCGAACCCGCCCCGTCGATCGCGGCCGCCTCATAGAGGTCCTTCGGGATCGCCTGCATCACCCCGAGAAAAACGACGGTGTAGAACGGGAACGACAGCCACAGATTCGTGACGAACAGGGCGACCCACGCCGTATCGGTCGAGCCGAGCCAATTGACGCGCGCGACGCCGGCGCTCGCAAGCAGCTGGTTGATGATGCCGTAGTTGTAGCTCCACATGTTGGCCCAGACCAGGATCGTGATGAACGCGGGCATCGCCCACGGGACGAGGATCAGCGTCCGGTAGACGGTCTTGCCGCGGATGTTCTGATTCAGGACGGTCGCGAGGCCGAGCCCCACTCCGAGGAAGAGGAAAATGCACACCCCGGCCCAGAAGAACGAGTTCTGCACGTAGGGCCACAACTGCGACGTGGTGACCGGCGACGCGAGGGCGGCCAAGTTGAAGATCGGCGCGAGCCCCGAGGTCCCGCCCCAGAGGAGCGCCCGGCCGATCGCCGCCAGCGGGGGCCAACCGGTGGTCGCCAGATAGGTCGTGTAGTTCGTCCAGCCAACGTACTCGTAGCTGAGGAAGTGGCCGCCGGTTCCGAAGTTCGTGAGCGAGATGTAGAACGCGTAGGCGATCGGGTAGGCGTTCAGGAAGGCGAGGACGAGGATGGTCGGAAGGAGGTAGACGTAGGCCGGCCACTCCTTGCGGAGACGGTAGGCGACCGTCTTGTCCCGAAGGTCCGCCATTCCGAGATGCCGGCGGGCGATAGGCGCCGGGCGATAATGGATTTGCGACGAGCTCGCGGAATCACGACCGCGGGTCGGCCGCGGCGGCGCTCGGGGCCGCACGAGGCAGGTTTGATATGCGGTGGGGCGCTCGGGGAAGTTCCCTCGGTCGAGGAATTATGGCACATCGGAGTGTGGGAATTGCCGGTCGGTTCGGCGGAACGTACACGCGGGCCGCGATGTCGATCGCGGTTGTCGCCATCCTTCTCGGCTCGGCCGGGAGCGTCCTCGCGATCGGGAGCCGGAGCTCCGCATCGCCGCCGACGCCGGGGATCCACCCCGCGACCGGCGGGACCTTGACGCTCTCCAAGCAGAACGTCGCGTTCACTGGCAACGTGCAAACCGACTTCGCCGGCGATCTCCTCTATTTCAACTACAACGCGACCCCCTGGGGGGCGACCAACAACATCACCGGCCTCTACGCGGCGTACAACGCGACCGACCTGTTCCTGGGGCTCAACGGCTCGGCCGACGGGAACTCGATCATGTTCTTCCTCTCCAACGAGACGAATTCCGGCCTCGGGTCCAACAACATCACGTCGCTGGGCGCTTGGTCCGGCCGCGACATCAACTTCGTCAATCCGATCAACTACGAGGCGGCTGTCTACGTCAGCGGAGCCAACACGGGGCCGAGCGGCGCGCAGGCCGCCCGGATCACCTCCCCCGTGGCCGCCAGCAACACGACCAACCAGACCTACGTGGCGATCAACAACACGTGGAACGTCAGCACCAGCGGCTACGAGGTCGCGATCCCGTGGTCCGGACTCTTCCCCGGCGGGATCACGGGAGCGGTGGGCTTGCAGCTCTCCGCGTTCGTGGTCGGGGGCAGTGGCGCCTGGCTCGGAATGGGCGCTCCGTACCTGCAGACCGGGCTCTACAACGACGGGAGCTCGGAAGCGTACTTCCTCGTCAATAACACGCTCTCGATCGTCGCGCCGAACGTCGTCCAGCACACGTTCACGCTGAACAACGAGAACGTCGCATTCACCGGCGACCCGCAGTCCGACTTCGCCGGGGATCTGATCTATACCAACACCAATACGACCCAGTGGGGACCGGCCAACAACATCACCGGGTTCTATGCGGCGTACAACGCGACCGACCTGTTCCTGGGGCTGAACGCGTCCGCCGACGGGAACTCGATTATGTTCTTCCTGTCCAACGAGACCGGTTCCCCCCTCGGCACGACGAACATCACGGGGCTCGCCGCATGGTCGGGCCACAACGAGAATTTCACGAGTCCGATCAACTATCTCGCCGCCGTCTACTCGAGCGGCGCCAACTCGGGGCAGAGCGGACAGACCGCCGTCCGGATCACCTCGAACGTTTCGGCCAGCGACACGACGAACCAAGACTACGAAGTGATCAACAACACGTGGGACTTCGGTTCGAGCGGCTACGAGGTCGCGATCCCGTGGACCGGGCTCTACCCGAGCGGCTACGTGGGGGCCGCGGGGCTCCACCTCTCCGCGTTCGTTGCGGGCGGAGGCGCGTGGGTCGGCATGGGCGCTCCGTACCTGCAGATCGGCCAGTACAACGCCGGGGGCAGCCAGTTCAACTTCGAGGTGAACGACACGTTCTCCGTCGTCGCGCCGTCGATCGACGTGCAGAGCAGCAGCGCGCCGCCGGTGACGCCGATCGGCCTCGACATTATCTTCAACGACCACCAGCCGTTCTACGAGTCGATCAACTCGTCCGCCTACTACCTCCCGTGGACCGTCGTCCACCTCGAGGAGTACGCCGAGCAGGCGATCATCGCGGGGGACTACCCGACCGTTAACCTGACCTATTCGCTCTCGGGTTCGCTGCTCTACCAGATCGAAGCGATCGCCGCGGGCGACTACAACAACAGCTACCTCCAGACAGCGTACATTCCGACCGCGCAGTGGAACAACAGCGTGTACACGGAAGTCACGCAACACGGCTACAGCTTCCTCGGTTCGCTCGTGAGCCCGGCGGACTGGAACACGACCAACGTCTCGCAGGTGATCGAGTTCGACCTGGCGTTCAACACGCCGCTGTGGGTCTACCAGGCCGGCACGCCGGCCGCGAACGAGTACGCGGCGCTGGACGCCATCGAAGGATCCCAGATCGCAAGCGGGGTCACGATGAGCCCGGAGAACCTCACGAACGCCCTGGTCGAGTTCTTCCTCTGGTCGGTCAGCTACCCGATCGTCTCCGGCCAGCTGGGGGCTCAGTACCGCAACTCCACGCTCCTGGCGTTGTACAACGCGAGCAGCTTCGAACTGTCCGCCCTCTCCACGATCACCGCGTTCTATCCGCACGAGGCGGCCCTGACGCTGGCCGCGTTCGCCGCGGACCGGATGACGAACAGTGGCGGTGGCGGCAACGTGGAGCTGCTGACGACCGCGTTCGATCATCCGCTCCTACCCCTGCTCCTGCTGAACAACTGGACGGGCGAGAGCGGGGACGCGATCCTGAAGGGAGTCTGGGGGAACGACACGACGGCCCAGCTGAACATCGGCCGAGACCTCTACGACCGGATCTTCGGGCAATACCCGACCGGGCTCTGGAGCTCGGAGCAGGCCGTCTCCGACGCCCTCGTGCCGTACATCAACGCGAGCGGGTACAGCTGGACGTCGTCCTCCCAGAACACGCTCTCCGAGGCCGGCATCTCGACGCCGTCCGGCGCGACCCCGTCGGCGACGGAGATGGAGAATCTCTACACGCCGTACCGGGTGTGGGGACCCAACAACACGACCTCGACCGTCATGGTGTTCCGCGACGAGGATGTCTCGAACGACTGGGGATTCAACTACGGCGGCATCGCGGAGGCGAGCGGCAGCTGGGCGGCCGTCGGCACGTTCATCAGTTACCTGAAGAACGTCGCGGCCACGGTCCCGAATGCCAAGCACAACTCGACCCTCGTCACCGTGGCCCTGGACGGGGAGAACTGGATGTTCGAGAGTCCGTTCCCCGAGGACGCGGTTCCGTTCCTGCAGGACCTCTACACGGCGCTTGAGCAGAACAGCTCGTGGTTGCACACGTACACGGTCCAGCAGTACCTGGCCACCGACCCCACCCTCCCGACCCTGAGCAACCTCCCGATCGGGTCGTGGAACCCGGAGCCCGCCGGGCCGGGGATCAACGAGTACCTCGGCCAGTGGGCCGGCCACGGTCCGCAGGATTCCACCTGGCAGCAGCTCACGCTGGTACGCTCGGAGGTCGCGGCCTACGGGACCGCCAACGGACTGAGCCAGCCAGAGAACCTGACCGACCTCTCGGCCTACAACGACTACCCATCGCTGACGACGTGGAACGCGACCACCGCCCAGGGAGCGTACGACGAGGCGTGGACCGCGCTCTACCTCGCGGAGGGTTCCGACATTACGTTCTCGTTCGACCCGGCCGACCAGAGTCTCTACTCGCAGAACGCCCTGGTCTTCGAGAACGAGTTCCGGGCCGACCTGAGCCAAGCGCTCTCGGTCCTTGGACTCCCGCTGACTCCGTTCCTCAACGCCACGTACGTCGCTCCGCTGACGCCGACCACGTGGGGCGCGAACGCCTCGGAGAGCCCGGTGCTGTCGGGGTCGCTCTACACGACGGAGGCGTTCCCCGGAGGCACGGCCTACTCGGCCAACAACGACGCCTGGCGCGGAGCGTACGAGGACGCTACGGGCAACTCGGCCTCGGGGGCCGGCGAGATCGCGGAGACGTACTACGCGTTCGACGCCAACAACCTCTACTTCTCGGTCGGAGTCAACGGCAACACGTCGGCGTTCCGCACGCCGAACTTCTACACCCCCGCCGAGGACCAGATCAACATCTACTTCTCGGGAGCGAACCCGGGGACCGGCAACCTCGCCGCACTGGCCGTCCCGGATTCGGTCTACGGAGTCGGAGCGGACTCGTTCGGCTTCGCGGCGACCACCGAGATGTCGATCCTGGGATCGTCGATCACATCCACCGGCAGCGCGGACGTCAACTGGTACACGAGCTCGGCGTCCGGCGGCTGGACGTACTCGAGCGCGCTGGACGGCAACGGGTTCGTCGGCGACATGCTGCAACTCGAGATCCCGCTCAAGGATCTCGGGATGGTGCCGGGCGATAGCGTCGAGTTCTCGGTCGCGATCGTCAACACGACGACGGGCGCCCCGTTGAGCCTGGACGGCCCGCTCGAGGTCACGGTCCCCTCGTCCCTCGCCACGCTCACCCAGATCTCGGCGATCCACAACCCGGCGCCGAGCGACGGGCCGGGGAACTACGTCTACCCGACCGGGACCGAGTACTATCCCGCGAACTCGGTCGACATGCAGTGGGTCAACGTCTCGCTGAACAACTACGTCGTCGAGTTCAACATCACGTTCGGGAACCTCTCGAACGTCTTCGGCGGGCCGTACGGATTCACGCAACCGATCATCGACATCTACGTGCACGAGCCGGGGGCGACCGGAACCACGGCCGGTCTGCCGGGAGTGAACATCAACCTCTCCGCCAACTCCGCGTGGGCCTGGGCGATCCAAGCGGCGGGCTGGCCGGCCAACACGTACCTGGAGAGCGCGTCGGGGGTCTCGAACCCCACGGCGGTCCTCGTCAGCACCAATCTGGCGAACGCCTCGACCGCGCCGGACCGGACCGTTTCCATCGAGGTGCCGACCTCGGTGATCGGGAGCGCGATCACGACGTACACGTACACGATCGTCGCCGGCTTCCAGGACGGGTACGCGACCAACGGGTGGGACCAGGTCACGGCGAACGCGAGCGAGTACGCGGGCGGAGGTTCGCTCGCGCTCGACTCCCCGAACGTCTTCAGTTACATCGCGCCGGCCGCGGTCGGCTCGAACGCCACGCTGACGCAGGAGAACCTGCTCGCGAACTATACCAACACCTCCTACCCGACGCTCGTCGCGGTGGCGCTCCCGTTGCTGAACGTGACGGTGACCGCGCCGGTATCGCTGGCGGGGTCCGCGGTCGTCAACAGCACCCCAAGCGGGCCGGGCACGGGATTCACGGCGTTCTATACCGTGGGCCCGACGGTCTTCTCGACCACGTCGACCAACGGCGAGCTGTGGACCTCGCCGACCAGCTTCGCGACTTTGGCCTGGGACCCGGTCGGTCTCGCGGCCGCGGGGGATGGGACAGTTCCGGCCTGGCTCGCGTGGAACGGAACGTCGTGGGAGTTCGAAACGGTCACCGGCACCACGGCCACGGGAACGGCGAGCGGCGCGATCGTGTCCGCCGCGCTCACGTCGTGGAACGGCGCCTACTATGCCGCGGTTGATGTCGGCGGCACGGTGGAGATCCTCGCGCTGTCGTCGCCCGGCGCCCCGATCGGGACGGATGCGCTCGCGGCGACCGCCGTGGGCCTAGCCAGCACGGGTTCGTCGACGTACCTCGCCTACGCCACCGCCTCGGGAGAGGACGTCATCTCGCTCGGGCTGGGGGCCGCGGCCGCGTTCGGCTCCACCCCACTCTGGTCCGCACCGTTGCCCATCGCCTCCGCGACCGTCACCGCGATCGCGGTGGCGGCAGGAACCGGCGCTGCCTTCGAAGTGGCGGTCGCGGTGCTCAACGGGACGGCATCGGAGGTCCTGGCGGCCAACGGCTCGGCGGCCTTCGTCCTGGAAGCGGCGGACGGTCTCGACTATTCGCCGTCGCTGGTCATCGGGAGCGGCGCGACCGAACCGGTCTACCTCGCCTTCTCGGACCTGAGCGGCGTCGGGAACGTCTTCTTCTTCGCCACGCCCCTCGGGGAGCTGTCGTCCACGAAGTCGTCTCCCCCCAGTTCGTCGACGTCCTCGATCCCCAGCTGGGTCTGGATCGCCGTCGCGGTCGTGGTCGTGCTGATCATCGTCGGGGCGGTGCTCGGAATGCGGGGTCGCAAGCCCCCGACCTCCGCGGCGCCCTCGGCGGGTCCGTCGACGCCCACGACCGACACGTCGAGCGGGGGAACACCCCCTTCGACGGGCGGGTCCTCGTAGGGCCAAGTCCGTCCGGGACCAACCCTTTCCGGCGCGCGCCGGCCGCGCGAGTAGAAAACGATTCGCCAACCGTCAAATAGCGCGGCGGCTTCGAGCGCCGATGAGCGGTGCGTCCTCGACCGCGAGCTCCTCTCCCCCAACGGCGCCCCCCTCGACCGGACCGCGCGGCCCCCAGCGGCGTCGCACCAGCGGTCTGAAGGTCGGACTGGTCGTCCTCGTCGTCGTGATCGTGATCGGCGGCTCCTTCGCCTACCTCTACGTGAACCACAAACTCCCGAGCCTGGGCAAGGGCGTCGCGTGCAGCGGGGCCTGCATCTCCGTCTGGCAGGACTTCTCGCCGTACGAGTTCCCCGCCTTCTACAAGGCGGTCCACGAATTCGAGAACCAGACCCATTACCAAGTGTCGTGGGTCAACCAGACCTCCCCCTCACCATCCGGCTACGTCACGGCGGCCGTCGCCGGCGACGCACCGGACATCCTCATCGGCTCGAGCGACTTCGCCGGGGGTCTCTGGTTCGACGGGTACCTCGCGAACCTCAGCAAGCTGCTCCCCAGCTCCGCGTTCACCCCGTTCGTGCCGGAGGCCTTGACCGACAACACGCAGGCCGGCACGATCTACGGCATCCCGCTCAACGTCAACGGCGTGGCGATGATCTACAACAAGCAACTGATCCCGACCGCCCCGACGACCACGGATCAGATGGTCAGCGAGGCGGAGAACATCACGACCTACTCCGGCGGCACGGTCCAGACCGCGGGCGTGATCTACGGTCTTGAGTCCGACGGCGGCTACCGGTTCCCGGCGTGGCAGTCCGGCTTCGGGGGCCAGATGTTCCTGCCGAACGGGGTCCCCGACCTGAACACTTCGCAGACCGTCAACGCGCTCACCTTCCTCAACAACTTCACGACGACCTACAAGATCGAGCCGGTCGGGATCACCACCGAGTCGGACTACGAGAGCGCGTTCGCCGAGGGAAAAGCCGGGATCATCTTCGACGGCCCGTGGGACATCCAGGAGTACATCTCCGCGCTCGGGGCGCAGAACGTGGGGGTCGCCCCGATGCCGATCGTCTCGCAGACCGGTCTCCACCCCCGCCCCCTCTGGGGGTCGATCGGGGCGTACGTCTCCGTGCCGGCGGCCTCGGGGGCGAACGCGACGATCTTCAACGAGTCGGTGAAGTTCGCGCAGTTCCTCGCGAGCGATGAGTTCGAGTTGAGCCTGTTCAACAAGTCGGCCGACATCCCGTCGCTCTCCAGCGTCTTCGACAAGGTCGAGGCGCTCGGGAACCCGATTGTGAACGGCTTCCTCGACCAGTTCTTCAACTACTCGCAGCCGTTCCCCAACACCGAGCCGATGACCTACTACTGGACGCCGTACACTACGTACGTCTCCGGCTACGTAGCGGGTTCGATCGATGCCGCGACCGCGGTCTCCGACATCAACACGACGATCGTCCAGGAGATGCAGTCGAACAGCATCCCGCCGTACTAGCGTCGGACCGAACCGTCGTCACCCACGTCGCTCGGCCGGCCAGAGCCGCCGGGCCGCTGCCCAGCGCAGGACCTCGTCAGGGCCGTGCGCGATCCGCCCGCTCCGGACGTCGCGCCAGCGCTGCTCGTGCGGGAGCGCGGAGGAGTACCCGCGGCCCCCGTGGAACTGGATCGCGTGGTCGAGCGTCGCGAGCGCGACGTCGGCGGCCATCCACTTGGCGAGCGCGGCCGCCGCGTCGGCGTCTTCCCCGGCGGCGATGCGGTCGAGCGCGCCGAGGGTCAGGCGCCAGGCCGCCTCCAGCCGCGCCGCGTCCTCGACGAGCGGGAACGACACTCCCTCCTGGTCCGCCAGCCGGCGGCCGAAGGCCGTACGCCGGCCGACATGCGCGACGGTCTCCTCCCAGGAGGCGCGCGCGACGCCGAGGTAGATCGCGGCAAGGAACGCCCGTTCCCGGGTCAATTCGCGCCGCACGTACCGGAACCCCTGCCCTTCGTCGCCGAGGCGCAGCCGAGCCGGGACCAGGGCCGACTCGTACACGACCGACCCTCGGCGTTGCCACCGCTCCCCCAAGTCCCCCTCGCCCGGGACCCGGCGGACACCGGGAAGATCCTGCGGGACGAGGAAGGCCGTGATCCCCGCGGCGGGGTCCCCGCCGGGGACCCGAGCGTAGACGATCGCCGCCTCCGCGTCCAACGCCCCCGCGACCTCGGACTTCGTACCGGTGATGCGGTACCCGCCCGCACTCGGCACGGCGGTCGTGACCATCGCCTGCGCGTCGGACCCCGCCCCCGGTTCCGTGACCTGGTTGCCCACGAGTCGTTCGCCCCGGATCAGGGGGCCGAACCACTCGGCGACGACCTCGGGCGAGCCGTGCTCCGCAAGAACGGAGCTGAACTCGGGCTGGAGCGCCAGCTTCGCGAACCCGCTCCCGGCCGCGCGGGCGAGGTGGAAGAGCAGGACCGCCACGCGCGAGAGCGGCAGCCCTCGCCCGCCCTGGCTCGCGGGAAACGAGAGTCCGAGCCACCCCGCCGCCCCCATCGCGCGGAACTCCGCCGCGGGAAACCCGGGTTCGCGGTCCAGAGCCTTCCACCGTTCGGCCAAATGGTGACGTGCGACGAACCCCGCGAGCTCGTCCAACAACGGATCGGTCGGCGGGGGGTAGAGTCCCTCCATCTAGATCCCGTGTTCCTGGAAGTAGGCGGGCGCCGACGACGGCGCTCCGCGCGGCGGATACGACCCGATGACGCCCGCCGATCGTAGTTCGGCGAGTCGGTCCGCCCCGTACCCGAGCAGTTCGCCGAACACCCGGTCGTTGTCCTGCCCGAGCCAGGGCGCTCCCCGCCAGACGCCGCCGGGCGTTTCGGAGAACCGGGGAGCGACGCCCGCCCCCTTCACCCGACCGGCGATCGGGTCGTCCCACTCGGCGAACATTCCTCGCGCCCGGTAGTGCGGGTCTCGCGCCAGGTCGGCGATGTCGGAGACCCGCGCGATCGCGACGTCCCGCTCGCGGCCGAGGCGTTCGAGCTCGTCGCGCGTCCGGGTGCGGCAGTAGTCGGCGATCGCCGCATCCACCGGCCCCCGATGCGACAGACGAAAGTCCCGGTCGTCGAACGCCGGATCCGAGAACCCGATCAGGGCCTTGAGATTCTGCCACGCCTCGGGGGTCGGGGCCGCGACGACGACCCACCCGTCGGACGCCCGATGGACATCGTAAGGATGGAGGCGGGCGTGCCCGGACCCGTGACGACCGCGCACGACGCCGCGCATGAAGTAGTCG
>JASHWW010000033.1 GCA_030043855.1 Thermoplasmata archaeon | reverse complement strand
TCGGCTCGTCGAACTCGGACTCGAGGCGGAACGCGGCCGCGTACGCGTTCGCCCGTTGGGTCGCGGTCGCCGGATCGAGCCGGCGGACGCCGGCGACGAACTCCAGGAATTCGCGCGGAGTCAACGCTTCGTAGAGGAGCGAGGTCTCGGGGACGTAGCCGGACCGCTCCTTCACCCAGATCGGCGCCTCCCGGACGTCCTTTCCGAAGACGAGGACCCGGCCGGCCACGGGGCGGACGAGGCCCACGACGGACTTGATCGTGCTCGATTTCCCGGCGCCGTTCGAGCCGAGAAGCCCGTAGATCTCCCCCGGTCGGACTTCGAAGGTCAGGTCGGAGACCGCGAGCCGCTCGCCGTAGACGACGCGCAACCCCTCGACCGCGAGTGGCGGGGGAGCGTTCGGCTCGGCCATGCGACCCGACCCCCCGGGTCGGAGCGGGCCTTAAGCGGCGCGCCGTCCGGTCAGCGCCGGCGGGCCAGCGGGAACAGGATGACGTCCTTGATCGACGCCGCGGCGGTGAACGCCATCGCCATCCGGTCGATCCCGATGCCGATGCCGGTCGACGGTGGCATCCCGTGCCGGAGCGCACGGACGAAGTCCTCGTCGTACGCGTACTGGTCCGCTCCCCGCGCGTGGAGCTGCTCCCGGAACCGTCGCTCCTGCTCGTCGGGGTCGTTCAGTTCCGTGTAGGCGTTCCCGAGCTCGAATCCGCGATAGTAGAACTCGAACCGCTCGACCCGGCCCGACTTGGACCGGTGGCGCTTCGCGAGCGGTGTCGTGCTCGCCGGGTGGTCGACAACGAACGTCGGCGCGGTCAACCCCGGCTCGACGTAGTGTTCGAACAACTTGTCGAGGAAGACCCCGGCCGGGGAATCGTCCGGGACCGAGGAGCCGGCGGCGCGGGCGAGCTCCCGGAGCTCCTCCCGGCTCTTCGACCCGAGATCGCGGACGCCGCTCGTCCGCTCGAGCTCCTCGAGGAAATCCACGGTGGCGAACCCCCGCTCGAACGCCTCCGCCGCCTCCCGGACTCCCGCCACGTCCGGGAACAGCGTCAGCGCCCGGCGGCCGAGATGCGCGTACAATCCCTCGACCAGCCGGCGCATGTCGTGGTAGTCGGCGTAGGCCCAGTACGCCTCGAGCATCGTGAACTCGGGCGAGTGGATCGAGTCGAGGTCCTCGTTCCGGAAGACGCGGCCGAGCTCGAAGACGCGCTCGAAGCCACCGACGAGCAGACGCTTGAGCGGCAGCTCGAGGGCGATGCGAAGCTGGACCTCCTCGTCGAGGTAGCGGGAGCGTGTGACGAACGGAGCCGCCGCGGCGCCGCTGGCGACGGGCAATAGAACGGGCGTCTCGACCTCCAGGAATCCGGCGTCGTTGAGGTAGCTGCGGCACTCCCGGATCAGCAGCGAGCGGGCCCGGAAGCGGGCCCGGCTCTCGGGCGACGCGAGGAGGTCGAGGTACCTCCGACGGATCCGCTCCTCGACATCCTGGAGCCCGTGGTACTTCTCGGGGGGCGGGGAGATCGCCTTCGCCAGCAGGGTGAGAGAGCGCACCAGCAGCGACGGCTCGCCGCGGCGGGAGTGGGCCGCGATCCCCTCCGCGCCGATCAGGTCCCCCGGGTCCAGGTCGGCGAGCCAGGCGCGGTACGCCTCCTCGCCGAGATCGTCGACCCGGACGAGGAGCTGCAGCTCGCCAGCCTCGTCATCGAGGTCGGCGAACGTCGTGCGTCCGTGCTGGCGGATCGCGCGGACGCGGCCGGCGACGCGATACGTCGTGCCGGGGGCGTCGGCGCCGGGCGCCAGCGCCTGGGCGGCGGACCGCACCGCATCGGTGCCGACGCGGTCCGGGAACGACCACGGATACGGCTCGCGACCCTCGGCCCGCCAGCGAGCGACCTTCGCGCGGCGCTCCTCCTCCAGGCGGCTCTCCTCGGGCATCGGACGACCGCCGAGGCGCGGCCGGGTAGAAAATGGCTCGGTCCGTCTAGGTGTTGGGGCCCTCGAGCGAGAGCCGCTCGACGCCGCCGGGCCGGTGGAGCGCGAGGTGCTCGGGGACGGCCGCCTCCTTGCCCGCCGGTCGCGCCGGCTCGTGCAGCAGGAGGAACGTGCCGAGGAAGAACTCCGCGGCCGCGTCGCCGCCGCCGATTCCGTAGCTGACGTAGTCGGAGAAGTAGACGTGGACCTGGCCGGACCGGCGCTGCCGCAGGGCGGTCAGGAACTTCGTGAGCTCCTCGGGACCCTTGCGCTCCAGCTCGTCGATGAGGTCGCGCAGGATCGGCCGCTGGCTGACGCCCGCGAGGCCGTCGTAGGAGAGGTAGACCGCGGGCCGGGGGTCGAGCGCGACGACGTCGAGCCGCAGCACCCCTTCGACCGGCTTCGTGCGCATGGGGCGGCCCTATTCGGCCCCCCTAAAGAAAGCTTCGGGCCGGCGGGTCGCCGGCCCGAGGGGGGAACGGGTGGCGCTAGTGGTCGTGGCCGCCGCCAGAGGGCGGTGCCGGGGACGACTTCTTCGAGGCGATGATGTCGTCGATCCGGAGCACCATGTCGGCGACCTCGGTCGCCGAGGTGAGCGCCTGGCTCTTGACGCGCATCGGCTCGATCACGCGCAGCTTCCACATGTCGGCCGCCTTCCCGTCGGCGAGGTTGACGCCGACGTTCTTGTTGGCGCTGGCGCCGGTGTGGGCGCTGCGAAGCTCGATGAGCGTGTTGATCGAGTCGTACCCGCCGTTCTCGGCGAGGGCCCACGGGACCGCCTCGAGCGACTGCGCGAACGCCTCGACCGCGAGCTGCTCGCGGCCCCCAACGGACGCGGCCCACTTGCGGAGCTTCACCGCGAGGTCGATCTCGGTCGCGCCGCCGCCGGGGCAGACGACCCCGTCCTCGAGGACGCTGGCGACGACCTTGAGCGCGTCGTGGAGCGACCGCTCGACTTCCTGCGTGACGTGCTCGGTCCCGCCGCGGATGAGGATCGAGACGGAGCGCGGGTTCGAACAGCCGGTGACGTACGTCATGTCGTCGTCCCCGACCTTCCGCTCGTCGACCTTCGCCGCCTTCCCGAGGTCGGCCGCGGAGAGCTCCTTGATCCCCGTGACGATCTTCCCGCCGGTCGCCCGGGCGAGCTTCTGCAGGTCGGACTCCTTGACCTGCTTCACGGCGTAGATCCCCTCCTTCGCGAGGTAGTGGAGGACGACGTCGTCGATCCCCTTCTGGCAGACGACGACGTTCGCGCCCGCCGCCTTGATCGCATCGATCATCCGGCGGAACGTCTTGTCTTCCTCGTCGAGGAAGCTCTGGATCTGGTTCGGATTCTTGATGTTGATCTTGCTCTCGATCTCGGTCTTCTTGATCTCGAGCGCCGAGTTGAGGAGCGCGATCTTCGCGTCCTGGATCTCGGTCGGCATCCGGGGGTGCCCTCGCTCCTTGTCGAGGATGATCCCCTCGATGAGCTGGGTGTCGGCGATGGTCCCGCCGTGCCGCTTCTCGACCTTGATCTGGTCGACGTCGCAGACGGTCTTGCCGCCGCGGACCTCCGCGATCTTCCGGACCGCGTTCACGACGATCTTCGCGAGCTCCTCGCGCGAGCCGTAGACGCCCTTCGAGCCCATCGCGGTGATCGCGCAGTCGACGAGGATCGCCTCGTCCTCGGCCTTCACCGGGGTCCCGATCTCCGACTCCAGAAGGCGACGCGCCTCCTGCAGGGCGAGCTGGAATCCGCGGGTGATGACCGTCGGGTGGACGTTCTGCTCGAGGAGGTACTCGGACCGCTTCAGGAACTCGCCGGCGAGGACGACGGCCGTCGTCGTCCCGTCGCCGCACTGCTGGTCCTGGGTCTTCGCGACCTCGACCAGCATCTTGGCGGCCGGGTGCTCGACGTCGACCTCCTTGAGGATCGTGACGCCGTCGTTCGTGATCGTGATGTCGCCCATCGAGTCGACGAGCATCTTGTCCATGCCGCGCGGCCCGAGGGTCGTGCGCACGGTGTCGGCGATGGCGCGCGCCGCGGCGATGTTGCCGGCCGAGGCGCCCTTGCCGCGTTCGCGTTCCGTTCCTTCCTTCAGGACGAGGATAGGGGTCCCCTGAAGCATACGTTCACCATCGATGGCAAAAATGCACTTCTATATAATGGTTGGTAAGGCCGACGCCGACCGACCGCGGCGGCAGATTTCGATCCCTCGCTCGTCTCTCGGGGCTCGTCCGTCGGGAGGGGACAAGTAGCCGTGTCGCCTGTGTGGGGACGGCTGTGGGGTCAGCCGGGCCCGGTCCACGGACGGGGTCGAACCGCAGACTGCTGCCAATGACCCCTGGGAGGAACCGATGCCCAGGGGCGCACGAACGGACGGCGCAGCGAAGGTCGGAGACCGGGTCGAACTGCCCAGCGGCACCATTCCGCGAGAGCAAGTCGTCCATCTGGACGCGTCGATCCAAGCGGAGTTGCGGCCGTATCTCGACCTGACGGAAGTCGGAGAGGTCGGATTTCTCGATTGGTTGCGCTCGGTGCTTCCCCTGATCCCTCGGCCGGGGCCGACGAAGATCCCGCCCAGCAGCGCGTCGGCCGAGGCCCGCCTGCGGGAGGTGGCGAGGGCCCTCGCGACGTGCGCCGGGGAACGGGCTCGAACGCACTTCCAGGCGGCGGAGTACTTTCGGGAGAACCAGCTGCTCGCGCGGCGTGTGAAGGCGCTCGAGGCGATCCTCCGGACCTCCGCCTCGGCCGTCGGATCGCCCCGCACGGTCCCGACGGATCCTGCCGCTTCCCGGGCGGCGGACCGGTATCTGCCCCGATCGGGGGCGCCGTGAACGAGGGCGATTCGGGGCCGCACCCGCCCGGCGGTCCGCCGTCGCCTGCCGACCGCGTCGCTCCTCCGCGGCTCGTCATCGGGTACGACGGCTCCCCGTCGGCCGAGCGAGCCGTCCGGTTCGGGCTCCGCTGGGCCGGATCGTCCCGCGGGTCCGTCTGGCTGGTGCACGCGACGACCCACGAACGCCACGTCGCCGAGCCGGTGACCGACGAGGAGCTCAGTGCGCCCGCGCGGGCGATCGTCCGCGCGATGGAGACGTGGGCGGCCGACGCCCGGTCCCAGGGCGTGGCGGCTACGACCGTGGTGCGCGAGGGGTCCGCCCGGGACGTCGTGATCGCGGTCGCGGCCGAAGTCCGTGCCGATGCGATCCTGCTCGGCACCCGAGGTCGGACCGACGCGAACCGGCTGTTGCTCGGGTCCGTGTCGGCCCACGTCGTGGCCCACGCTCCGGTTCCGACGGTCGTCGTGCCGTAACCGACGCGAGCGCGTCAGGCCGCGGCCGCTACGTACACCACGACGACCAGGACGACGATCAGGACGTACGCGAGGTATCGGCCCAGCCGGCCGGCCATGATCGTCGATTTGAGGATCGTCGAGAGCCCCACGCCGAACCGAACGAGGGCCTCGTAGAACAGCTTGAACGCGTCGAACACCTCCAGGTCGACGCTGTACGGCTCGATCGCATCGACGCCCGCCACGGAGACCGCCCCGGCGCTCGCACGGACTTCCCGGGTCCCGAGGACGGATCCCATCATGATCCGGATCCCGGTGCTGTACCCGAACGACGTATAGGTCTCGCCCGGCGCCCCGGGCGCATTCCCGGCCATCCACGGCGGTACGGTCCGCGGCGCCCGCCGGGGGCCCAGCCAGAGGTACCCGATGCCAACGGTCATCCCGATCAGCACGACGATCGGGATCATCGGGGGGGAGAGGATCCCGAACGGGCTTCCGGAGACGATCGACCAGCCGTTGGGGACGAGCAGCAACCCGCTGACCGGCGCGACGACCGGAGTGCCGGCCAGCGTGGAAACGGCCGGCGTCAGGAATCGAAGGACCCACGGGGCGAAGACGCCCAGGAGCAGCACGCCGGCGCCGACACCCCCGACGACCGCTCCGAGGCCGGTGCCACCCCCGGTGGACGCGGACGCCCGCGGGCGCCACAGGAGGGAGAAGCCCGCGAACTTCACCATGGCGACGAGGATCAGTCCGGCCGCGAGCGCGACCGCGGCCCCGGCGAGCAGGCCGACGAACTCGACCCACGGCTGGCCGAAGCGGTAGGACTGGAACAGCGCCTCGAGGACCATCCACTCGCTCACGAAGCCGGCGAGGGGAGGTCCGGCCGCGAGGCTCAACGTCGCGAGCAGGGTCCCCGCGTACTCCCCGCGGCTCGTGTCCTTCACCCGACCGTCCACGGAATTCAGGTCGAAGGTGTGGGCCGCGTGCTCCACGTACCCGGCGCTGAGGAAGAGCGCGGTCTTCGCGACGGCGTGCGCCAGGGCCTGATAGAACGCGGCGAACATCGCGAAGACGGCGAGGCCGAGGATCCCGTCGCTCCTCGCGAGGAGCGCGATGCCGAGGGCGACGAGGATCAGTCCGTTGTTCTCGATCGTGCTGTAGGCGGGCAACCCCTTCGTGTGTTCGCTGACCGCCGCGTAGAGGGCCCCCAGCAGGGCCGAGACGGCGCCGATCCCGAGCATCGTCGCGCCCCACCAGAGCGGAGGGTTCGGGAGCAGCGAGACGATCCGGAAGAGCCCGTAGGCTCCGGCGAGCGTCAACGTGGAACTCAGCACCGCCGACGCGTTCGAGGGGGCCGACGAATGGGCGATCGGCAGCCACTCGCTCATGTGGAACGGGGCGATCCCCATCTTGAGCCCGAATCCGATCAGCCCCGCGACGAACACGAGGGTCGCCAGCGGATTGCCCGTGAGCGTCGGGCCGAACGCGAAGGTGCCGGTCCCGACCCGAAGCCCCGCGACCGCGAGGACGACGAACAGGGTGCTGGCCTCGCCGAAGGCCAGAAAGACGAAGGCGGCCGAGAACACGCGATCCCCCCGGCCCCGGGCCTGCAGGATCATGCCGTAGGACGCCAGCGTCATCGTCTCCCAGCCGAGCAGGAAGAGGACCTGGTCCGACGCGCTCAGGAGGAGCGCGATCGAACCGAGCGTCAGGCTGTAACAGACGGCGAGGAGCGGGGACGACCGGTCGTCGTACGCGATCGAGTAGAGCGACGTCGCGACCCAGACGAGCCCGGCGGCCAGCGCGAAGAAGGCGGAGAGGGGGTCCAGCGTGAGCGCTTCCGGGTCGCCGAGCGGGCCGGACCAGCTCGGCCCGGTCGCGATCCCGCCCACGAGGACCGCGAACGCCACGACCGCGAGCACCGCGGCCCCGATGGCGGACGCGAGGTACCCGAGGGTCCGGCCGGCGAACGAGAGGGCGGCTCCCCCGAAGAACGTCGCGACCGCCAGAACCAGAAGGCCCCCCAGGAGATCCATCGTCACCCCTCCGAACGGGGCCGTGCTCTCCCGGTCGCGCGCAACAGTCCGTCCAGGACGTGGAGCGGCGTCGGCGGACAGCCGGGCACGTAGACGTCGACCGGGATCACGTCGCCCAAGGACGGCCGCAATCCCGGCGTTCCCGCGAACGCGCCGCCGCTGATCGGGCAGACCCCGATGGCGACGACGGCCTTCGGGTCGGGGAGGGCCTCATAGGCGCGACGGACCGGCTCGACCATCGCCTCCGTGGGAACCCCGACCACCAGCAGCGCATCGGCGTGCCGCGGGGAGTTCGTGAAGAAGATGCCGAGACGCGACGCGTCGTACAACGGGTTCGCGACGGCCAGGACTTCGAGGTTGCAGGCGTTGCAGCTCCCGACGTCGACCAGGAACACGTGGAGGGATCGTGACCAGCCGGCGAGAGGAGCCGGAGCGTCGGCGGGGTGGGGCTCCACCGCCCCGGTCCACGGCTCGCGGAGTCGGTCGCGCGACCGCACGGACGGGTCCTCCGGGCCCCGAGGCGCGAACCCGTGCGCCGCGCACCGACCGCACCGGATGCACGCGCCGACATCGATCGACGATTCGGCGATCGCGCCCACCGGGCAGGCCGCGATCGCGTCGGACAGATGGCGCGGATCGATCAACCGGGGGGATCGGGAGGTCTCCGGGGCCTCGTCGGGAGTCGCGGGCTCGTCCGGGTACCGGGTGGTCACGATGCCGAAGCGGGCGGACTGGCCCAACCAGGTCGGCATGGTCGCTTACCCGTCGACCTCCGCGAAGACGAGACCGAAGCTCTCCCAGGCGAAGTGGAAATCCGTGAACACGCCGTTGCGCAGCCCCTGCGCGAACAGCGGGAGGTTCGCCTCGCTGGCGCTCCGCATGCCGGCCGCGCGCACCGTTCCCGCTTCGACCGTCACGTCGTAGACGAGGTCCCCGCTCGGGCTCTCCACCCGGCCGATCCCCCGGCCGGGCGCGATCGGCGGCGGAGGCGGGTGCATCGACGCGGCGTCGGTCGGCCACCGATCCAGCAGCTGTTCGACCAGTAGGAAGCTGGCGCGGACCTCGTCGGCCCGGATCAAGAGACGAGCGAGGGCATCCCCACCGGTCTCCTGGGGCAGCTCGAGGTACAGGTCGGTGTACGGTTCGGTCGGTACCCGCAATCGGTCGTCCCACGGTACCCCGCACGCGCGCAACGTCGGCCCCACCGCGCCGAGCTCGATCGCCGCGGCGCGGGCGACCGTTCCGGTCGACTGGATCCGGTCGACGAACGTTCGACTGCCGAGGAACAGCTCCCACAGGCGCTCGAAGGTCCGGAGGTCGGCGTCGGCGGTCCGGCTCAGTGCGTCCCGCTCGGGTTTCGTCAGGTGGCGCGCCGGACCCCCGGGCAAGAACGCACCGAACAACCAGCGATGGCCGAACGCCCGCCCCTGCAGGCGAAGGATCTCCTCCGCCAGGGCGTGGGCTTGGGCGGCCCCGACGTTCTGCGCCGCGGCCTCCGCCAACCGTGCGAGGACGTGGACGTGGTTGTAGACCCGCTGGAGCTCCTGGCCCAACGCCCGGATCCAGAGGGCTTCGCGGGGCACCGGGACGTTCCCCGCGCTCTCCGCCGCGAGGAGGAAGGCGGCCGCGTGGGCGGCCGAGAAGTTCCCCGCCAGCCGTTCGACCCGCAGGGCCGCGTCCGCGACCGGGAGACCGACGATCGACGACAGGATCTGGCGCGCCTTGTAGCCGACCACGGGAGTCACGGCGAGCACCCGCTCTCCGTAGGTCCGCACGTCGAACCGTCCGCTCTCGGGCACCCCCATCGAGATGGGTCCGTAGGGGAAGGTGAACACCCCGTACCCCTCGACGGATTCGGGCGGCCCGTACGGCCGGGCCCGTGCCGCGGTCCGATGCCCCCAGAAGGATCCGGGACCGGAGCGTCGCACCTCGAGGGCCGGGCGGCGCACCTCCGACCGCCCCGTGGCGTAGTCGTTGTAGATCGCGAACGCGTCGTCGGGGGCGAGGTAGGCGAGCGCGGTCGACTCGCCACCGGTGCCGACGGGCGCCGCTCC
>JASHWW010000032.1 GCA_030043855.1 Thermoplasmata archaeon | reverse complement strand
GGGATCATGGGGACGGAGCCGACGTCCGACACGGGGAGCGTCAGGGCCGCCAACGGGTACACGAGCGGGGCGTATCCCGCGGCGGTGGCCGTCAGGTTGTAGACCCCCGTGGGAAGGCTGACGTTGAAGAAGCCGCCCGAGTTCGAGCCGCTTCCGAAGATCTCACAGTTCGTCGGGTTCGATACCGGGCAGGCGCTCATCGTCGGGACCACGACACCCAGGCCGGTCGAATTGTCGACGAACCGTCCCGTCACCCACGTCGACGCGGTTCCCTGCACCGGCGCCGCGTTCGGGCCCCGATGTCCGGGCGACGTTCCGACCGACTGCAGCACCAGGTTCGGCACGTGCGTGGTCGCGTTCGAGGTCGCGTTCACGAACGTCCAATCCGTCACGTACCCGGGGGCGCTCGCCTCCACCTCGTACGTCGCCCACGGGAGCCACCCGCCGGTCACGAGACCGAGGTACGCCCCGTCGGACTGCGTGACGCCCGAGCCGAGCAGCTCGGTGCAGACCCCGGCGGCGCTCGACGAGGTGAGCGCGCAGTACGTGATCGTCGCGTCGATCACCGGCGTACCGTTCGTCGAGACGACCACCCCCTCCAGGGTCGCCAGCGGTTCGAGCGGGATCGTCGGCGCGACCGTCGCGCCGTTCACGAAGAAGTACTCGTAGTTCGTCGTCTCACCGGTCGCGGAGGTCTCGATCGCGGTCCAGCCGGACGGCACGCCGGAGACGGAGAACCCCCCGGAGATGTTCCCGACGCCCTGCACGCAGACCGCGGGCGCTTCCGACTCGGCCGGACAGACCGAGACGCCCGGGAACGGGACCGGCTCGGTCCCCCCGGCGAGGTCGACCTGGCCGGTGACGGTGTAGCCGGCGGTCAAGTTGATCGACTGGACGCTCGGGTCGGTCGCTTCCGCTAGCGTCAGCGGCGCGGACCGCCCGGCGCTCCCGTTCATGATGCAGCAGATCGTCCACGGAACGCTGACCCACGTCGTGTTCGTCGGATAGCCGACGGAGGTGATCGTCAGCGTCCCCGGTCCGGGGGGGGCCGGCGCGCAGAAGACGGTCGCCCCCGACTCCGGACAGACGTTGTCGGCGGCGGTCGAGGAGTACGTGTACGTCTGGAGCGCCGTGGTCTGGCGGGACTGGACGGCCGCCGTGAACCCACCCTTCGGCGCCGTGGTGGTCCCGGCGACGTAGACGTTCCCCTCGATGTACGTCCCGGGGGTGAGGTCGAGGGAGCCGACGTCCGTGATCTCCGCCGGCGTCGCGTTCGCCCACGTCCAGTTGCTCCAGACCGGGAGGTCGCCGGGGATCGGCCACGTCGGGAAGTAGACGGAGCCGCTGCAGTCCCCGACGGTGTCGGGGAAGACGGTGATGAAGTCGCGGAGCGGGTAGGCGGGAACGTCGATGGTGGTCGGCACGCCGACGCACCCGGCCAGCAAGGTCGTCGTCTCGGACGTGTTGTACGTACCGGTCGCCGGGTTGTACCGGGAGACCGCGGCGTCAAACCCGTCGAGACCGGCGACCGCGACCACGAAGTCGCCCGTGGTGTCGTCGAACAGGGAGTGCGACCCCCGCGACACGCCCACGCTCAGCTGGAACTCCCCCAACGGGGTCAGGTAGATCCGGCAGTCGTTCGGCACGCAGTACGGGTGCGCCGGCGTCGAACCGGGCACGTAGCCGATCGGGGTCTCGTTGACGACGAACCCCGTCACCTCCGCCAGGACGTAGTCGTAGCCGACGGTCCCGTCGGCGATCACCGTGTTGCCGGATTCGATCGTGGTCCCCTGCGCGCCGCACGCCTGCGTCGCCGTCGAGCAGACGGTGAGCGAGGCGAGCGTGTTGAACGACGTCTCGATCGCGTCGTGGGTGACCGCGCTGTACAGCTCCGCCTTGACGACGGCGTTCGGTTCGAGGAACACCACGCCGATATTCACCGTCTGGCCGGAGTCGGCGGTGACCCACGTGAAATTGTCCTGCCAGATCGCGCCGACGCCCGGCACCGTGAACGTCAGTTCGCTCGCGACCGCCGGCGGGACCGGCACCCGGAACCCGCCCGACGTGTTGGTCGTCACGCTCGGGTACGCGTCGACGCCGGAGTCCCGACTGAGACCGAGGACCTGGATCCCCGGGATCCCGGGGTCGCCGACGGTGTCCCCCTCGACCACCCCAACGATGACGCCGTCCGGAAGGAGGAGGATCGTCCCGACGGCGATCGTCACGCCGTAGACGCAGGTGGCGTACGTGAGGTTCTCGGCGAACCAATTCGCCGACGCCGTGACGAAGTCCTGGCCGGCCTCGCACGTGACGTTGAACTCGCCGCTCGAGTTCGTGGAGGCGGGCTCGCAGATCGCGGCCGGACAGGGCGAGGAGCTCGCCAGCGAGCCCGAGATGATCGTCACGCCCGAGATGTCGTAGGTCGGGGACCCGGGCGACGTCGACTGGTTGGCGACGGTCCCGGTGAACCACCCGAGGGCCACGTTCGTCGCCGGCGGCGTGGGCGCCGCGCTCGCCGCGGCGGGGGACGGCAGTGTGGGGCCGGCGTAGATCGATCCGTTCTCGGCCTGCACCACGCTGGAGAGGTTGGAGAAGCGGACGACGGTGGCGCCCACGCTCGCCTGCGAAGCGATCGGAACGTTGGAGGAAGGGTTGGCGCCCGGGAGGGACGCGGGAGCGGCGGTGGGAGTCGGCGTCGGGGCGGGGACCGCCGAGGCGGAGACGACCGGTCCGACGGACGCGGGTGCCGCCGGGGTCGCCGCCGCGGTCGGAAGTGGTACGACGCCCCCGAAGGCCAGAAGGCCGACCGTCACCAGCAGCAGCAACACCCCTACCCGGCTCGCCCGGTCTCGGGAGACGGGGGCGCGCGGCCGGGACGGGACGGCGGCGGTCATCGACCTATACCACGGCCCGGAGGGTCAGGTCGACCAGGACCGATCGCTCCCGGGGCGCGAGCTCCGCGTGGGTCTTGGCAAGGTGGACCTCGAGGCTGGTCCGCGTCATGTACGAGCGGGCGCAGACGGGGCAGGGAAGCCCCGTCGGGACATCGTTGTACCCGGCGCATCCGCAGCGCATGGCATGGCACGGCATGAGCCCGGCGGTCCCGCTCCGGGAGGTCGGGTAACGGTGCCGGCTCCCCCCGCCGACGGCGACGTAGTGGCTCCCCCGGAGATGGCCGCAGACCGCGCACGCGCGCAGCCGCAGGAGTCGACGCTGACCTACCATCCGACCCGCCGCCGTGCGGGGGGACCCGGTTCCGATGGCTCCCGTGCCATGGTGACGCGAGGCACACCGCCCCCGAGTATATGTAGAGAATGTGGCCCGGCCGACGGAGTTCTCACTTTCTGTCCGGAACCCGACGTTCCGGCCGACGGCCGGCGATCGGTCGACGCTACAGGACGTGGCGGTCGACCTCGGGGGGCGGGAGCTCCAGGCCGAGGTGGCCGACGAGGCCGCCGACCTCGCGGATGTATCGCTCCCGGGCCTCCTCGTTGGTCCACCGCTTGAGGCCGAACTCGATCGCGCGTCGGCTCGTCTCCGAGTTCGAGTGACCGAACATGTCGAGGGCGCGCGGGTACCACTTGTTGACCGCCGCCTGCGCCTCCGCGGGCGTTCCCGCGTACTTGGGTCCGTCCTGGACCATCCGGCGGAGCACGCTCGCCCCGAAGTTGAGGTGCAGCTGCTCCTCGCTCAGCATCAGCGGCATCGCCCGGGCGAGCGGGCCGTACGAGCACTCCTGGAACGCCCGGAGCTGGTAGACCCCTACGCGGTCGACGAAGCAGGTGAACGCGCCGACGTCCGACCAGGCGTCGAACTTCATGTTGAAGGCGTCGAGCTTGTGCTCCCCCTCGCGCTTCGCGAGCAGCTCGTCGATGTACCGTTGCCCCTCCTCGCCGAAGTCGCGGAGGATCCGGCACGCCTGGAGGCCGTGACGGGCCTCGTCGGCGACGATCCGGGACTCGATCCACCGGTCCTCGAGGGTCGGCGCCCGGTCGAGCCACGGGCGGTGCTGCTGGATCGAGGCGAACTCGGTGTCCGCCTGGACGACCATCAACTTGACCAGGAGCTTGCGCATCTCGGCCGGGATCTCCTCGGCCGACTCGTACTTGCGCACGCCCGCCGAGCTCCCCCACAGGATCTCGCGGACCGGCTCGATCGTGCCACCGTCCTTGAGCGCGCGGGAGGTCGGGGCGCCGGTCGGGGGGTTGGACGGGCTCATGCGGGGTTCCCGGGCGTCGTACTCCTCAACGGCCCTTAAAGGTGGGCTTGCGCTTCTCGACGAACGCGGCCAGCCCTTCCTTCGCGTCCTCGCTGACGAACAGCCGGTTCTGCAGTTCCCGCTCCAGAGCGAGACCGGCACCGAGCGGCATCTCGATCCCCTCGACCACCGACCGCTTGATCAACGAGACGGCACGCGCGGGACCGTGGGCGAGCGCCGTCGCGTACGCGTGGACGTCCTTCGCAAACGACTCCTTCGGGAAGACGTGGTTGACGAGGCCGATCGCGAGCGCCTCGTCGGGCGTGAGCAGACGGCCCGTGACCATCAGGTCGAGCGCGCGGGAGGCGCCGATCAACCGGGGGAGGCGCTGGGTTCCGCCGGTGCCGGGCAGCACGCCGAGCGTGACCTCGGGGAGGCCGATCTTCCCCGCGTCCTTCGCCATCATGCGCAAGTCGCAGGCGAGGGCGATCTCGAGCCCGCCGCCGACGGTGTGGCCGTTGAGGGCGGCGATGACGAGCTTCGGGGTCCGCGCGAACTTGTCGAGCGTCTCCTGGCAGTGGAGGCAGAACATCGCCTTGAAGTCCGGCTGGCTCGCCTTCAGCATCTCGATGTCCGCGCCCGCGCTGAAGAAGCCGGGGAGCGAGCTCGTCAGGACGACGACGCGCGCGGCGTCGTCGAACCGCATCTCCTCGATCGCGGCGTCGAGCTCCTTCATCATGTCGAGGTCGTAGGTGTTCGCCTTCGGCTTCCCGATCTCGATGTAGCCGACGTGGTCGTCGATCCGCGTGCGAATGTACTTCCCCTGCATGGTCCGGGCCCCGACGTCGCCGGGGGCGGGAACCGGCACCGCCGGGAGCGCTTAACGCCGACGCTCGGCGGCGGTGTGCGGTCGCGGCGGAGCCGTCTTCTCCACGACCCGGCCGTCCGGCCAACCGACCACCACCCGGTCCGCGACGCCGACGAACAGACCCGTCTCGACGACCCCGATGTGGTCGTGCAGCGTCCGGTCCGTGGCGCGCGGGTCGGTCAGCGGGGCGGTCGGGGAGAGGTCGAGGATCTCGTTCCCGTTGTCGGTCACGAACGCCGCCCCGTCCGGCCCCCGCCGACGATGCACCTCGAAGCCGATCCCCCCGAGCTCCCGCTCGAGCGCGGGGCGGGCGAACGGTACGACCTCGACCGGGATCGGGAAGCGCTCCCCGAGGGTTCCGACGAGCTTCGCCGGGTCGACCACGATCGTCACCTCGCGCGAGAGGTACGCCAGCAGCTTCTCGCGGAGCAACGCCCCGCCTCCGCCCTTCGTGAGGTCGAGGCCCGGGGTCACCTCGTCGGCCCCGTCGATCATCAGGTCGAAGGTGTCGTCGGCGGCGAGGGGCCGGACGGCGAGTCCGAGCGAACGGGCCAGCTCCTCCGTCGCGCGGGAGCTGGCGACGCAGTCGAACCCGCCGTCGGGGAACCGCTCGGCGATCGCCCGCACGGCGAACGCGGCGGTGCTGCCGGTCCCGAGCGCGAGCCGGAGTCCCGGGCGGACCCGGCGCTCGACCGCGGCGCGCGCCGCGACCGACTTCGCTCGGTCGAGCTCCTCCGCCACGTCCGTCCCGAGGACCGCGGGCCCATTAATCCGTGCGGCCCGGCGCGCGGCACTCCTTAAGGGCCGAGGCCCCTGCGTGGGCCGATGCCCGGGACCGCGGCGGACGACGGCCGGCCGGTGGTCGTCTCGATCGGCGGCTCGGTCCTGGTCACGGGCGACGACGACGCCGGCTATCTCGGCCGCCTCGCGGAGGTCCTCCGCCGCGTCGGCGCGGCCCGCCCCCTCGTCGCCACGACCGGAGGCGGCCGGACGGCCCGCGACTACATCGCGCTCGGCCGATCGCTCGGGCTGACGGAGGTCGAGCTGGACGAGGTCGGCATCGACGTCACCCGACTCCACGCCCGGCTGCTGGCGGCCCGGCTCGGGGCACCGACCCCCGCGCATCCGCCGGCGTCCGTCCGCGAGGCCGTCGCCGCGGTCGCCCGGGGGGTGCCGGTCGTCCTGGGGGGGACCGAACCGGGGCACACCACCGACGGTGTGGCCGCGCTCCTCGCCGTCCGCCTGCGCGCGGTGCGCGTCGTGAACGCGACGGACGTCGACGGCGTCTACGACCGCGACCCGAAATCCGACCCGACCGCCCGCCGCATCGACCGGATGCCGTGGGCCGACCTCCGACGGACGGTCCACGCGGCGACGCAGGGGACGGCCGGGCAGAACTTCGTCTTCGACCGGCTCGGCGCCGACCTGCTGGCGCGCGCGGGGATCCCGCTGGCCGTGGTCGCCGGCCGGGACCTGCCGAACCTCGAAGCGGCCCTCACCGGCGCGACGTTCCGCGGCACGCTCGTCACACCGTAGGTTCCGACGCGTCCGTTATCCCCGCGACAGAGTTGGCCCGCCGTGTTGCGCCTGGTGTTCCTCGGGCCGCCGGGCGTCGGGAAGGGGACCCAGGCCGCCCGCCTCGCCCGCGAGCTCCACCTGGCGCACCTCTCCACCGGCGATCTGTTGCGCGCCGCCGTCGCGGCGAAGACGCCGCTCGGCCTCGAGGCCGACGGCCACATGCGCGCGGGACGTCTCGTCCCGGACGCGCTCGTGCTCGGGATCCTGAAGGAACGGCTCGCGGCGCCGGACACGCGCCACGGCTTCGTGCTCGACGGCTACCCCCGGAACCTGGCGCAGGCCGCGGCGCTCGCGGCGATCACGCCCCTCGACGCCGTGCTCGCCTTCGACCTGCCCCGCGAGGTGCTGGTCCCCCGGCTGACGGGCCGCCGGGTCTGCCCGACCGACCAGTCGGTCTACCACGTCGAGTTCCACCCGCCGAAGACCCCGGGCCGGTGCGACGCGGACGGCGCCGAGCTCGTCCAGCGGCCGGACGACCGGCCGGAGGCGGTCGGGACGCGCCTCACCGTCTACGCCGAGCAGACCGCACCCCTTCTCGCGCACTACGCGGCCGAGGGGCGCCTGCGGACGGTCGACGCGCGGGGCACCCCGGACGAAGTGGCGGCCCGCGTCCGGGCCGCGCTTCCGCGCGCCTAGGACGGCTCAGCCCGATCCGACCGTCTGATTCCCGCCACCGGGCGCGCCGCGGTCCCGCACCTTCGGCAGCACGAACGCGCCGACGACGATGAAGCCGAGCAGGAGGACGAGCGTGATCGCGATCACCGAGCCGATCGGGACGACCGTCGCGCTCGTGTAGGTGAGCCCGTCCCCGACGAACGGGATCGGGTTCTTCGGCGCGAGCAGGGTGAAGATCCCCCACGTGACGCCGATGAAGGCGACCGTGACGAGCGTGTCGGCGGCGCCGTGCGGGTACCCCTCGGGGAGCTTCTCGTAGCGCAGCGCGAGGTAGAGGTACATCGCGATCAGCGCGAAGATCAGCGCGTAGACCAGGAAGACGCCGAGGCCGAGGTACAGCCCGCCGAAGACGACGAGCGCGATGGCGTAGAGCGGGACGTCCATGCGGAACCCCTCGGTCGGTCGCTACCCCGACCCGCCGCCGTAGATGTGCTCTTCGCCGTCGTCCGCGGGGGCGCCGGAGCCCGTCCCTTCCTCCGACCACTCGGGCGTCGCCGCGGGCGCGGTCGTCGCCGCCGCCCCGCCGCCCGCGGCCGCGCCTTCCGTCCACTCGGCGGGCGGAGACGGGCGGGGCGAGCGCGGTTTGCGGGCGCGGCCGACGATCAGGCCGATGACGAGCCCGACCACCAGGAGCGCGACCAGCGCGGCGAGTGGGATCGCTTCGGACGGGGAGCTCGCGGTCGACGTCGCCGCCGCCGTCGGGGCGAACACGGCGACCTCGGTCACCGGCCCGGCGACCGTGATCGTCGTCGAGGTCAGCGCGCCGGTGTACGCCCCGGGACCGGTCCCCTGCCAACCGACGAACACGTCCCCCGCGTTCGCAATGGCGGTCAGGGTGACGGCGGAGCCGTTCGTGGCCCAGCCGGTCGACGGGGTCGCGCTGCCGCCCGTGGAGGCGGAGACCGAGACTTCGTACATGAGGGTGAACGTCACCTGGGCCGACCCGGTCGCCGTGACGACCTCGGGGATCGCTCCGTTGTCCTCGGGCACGTACTCGACGCCCGCCGACGGGCTGACGATTGGCACTTCGAGGGTGTAGGTCCCGTTCAGGCCCGCGAACGTGAGCGCCCCGACGCCGCTCGGCGCCAGGCCCCCGATCGAGGCGCTCCACGACGTCCCGTCGGGGAGGCCGATCGGCGTGACCGTGAGCGTGTAGGTCCGGGGCAGCGGCGCCACGTACGGCGCGAAGATCGCGGTCTCGGAGACCGGTCCCGCGAGCGTCAGGTCGATGGTGGCGGTCGTTGCGTTCGACGAGCCGGCGCCCGTGCCGCTCCATGCCACGAAGACGTAGCCCGTCATCGGGGTCGCCGTCAGGGCGACCTCCGTCGACTCCCAGTACGTTCCGGGAGCGAGGTTCACCGATCCGTTCGCCGACGGATTCACGGTGAGCGCGTACTCCGTCGAGTACGAGATCGTGAGCGAACCGTTCCCGGTGACCGACAGCTGCCCCGAGGCGAGCGGGAGGCTCGAGGCGATCCCCGTGACGGCGTACTCCACGCCGATCGTCCCGTTCGGTGCGACCGTCCCCGCCGACACCGGGTAGTTCCCGAGCAGGAGGCCCGGGATCACGAACGGCGGCGCGGCGGTGTAGCCGGCCGACCCGAGGTAGACGGTCACCTCGGCGCCGACGGGCAGACCGGTGGCCGTGACGGTGATCGCCGCCACGGGCACGATGACGGAGAACGTCGCCACTTCGGTCACCGGACCATCGACCGTGACCGTGATCGAGGCGGTCGTCGCGGTCCGGGACCCGGGGCCGACGCCGGTCCATCCGACGAACGAGTACCCGGCGTCCGGGGTCGCGGTCAGCGTGATCGACCCGCCGGCATGGACCCACTGGCTCCCCGGCGAGACCGTTCCGTTCGCGGGGGCCCCCACGTCCAGCCAGTAGAGCGCACCGAAGTTCGCCACGACCGTCGCCGGGCCGGAGAGCGCCAGGGCGCCGCCGGGGGCGACCGTGTACGGGCTCTCGTTCTCGGCGGACGGCGTGACGGAGAAACTCTCGAGGTACGACCCGACGCCGGCGTTGCCGTAGACGCTGCTGGCGTTCACGGTCGGACCGGGGGAGCCGCCCGCCAGCAAGAGGGTCGTGCCGGTCGGCGCGATGCCGTACTCCCGGGCGCCGAGATCGAGCCCCCAGCCGGAGGCGCTCGCCGGGAGGCCCGTGGCCGAGAACGTCACCGGGAAGCTGAGCGAGGAGTCGGGGGCGAGCCGGAACGTCACCGTGACGTTCGCCTGCGGCGCCGCGATCGGCGACGGCACGCTCGGGGTGCCGACCCACGACCAGGTCGCGTTGAACGGCACCGTCCAGACCGTGAAGTTCTCGGGTCCGAACGACCCTTGGACGGTCAGCGTGGTGTTCGTGGTCGAGACGGTCGAGTTGCCGACGGTCATCGTCCACGGCACGTTGGCCGGGAGCCCGGACTCGTGGAACGTGTACGGGTAGGTGATGTTGAAGCAGCCGTACGTGTAGTAGCAGACGTTCGCCAGCGAGAACGACGCCGTCTCGTTCACCGGCCCTCCGAGGACCGCCGTGCCGTTCGCCGTGGTCGTGTTCCAGCTCCCGATCCCGGACCCGGACCAGGAGAGGAACGTGTAGTTGTAGCAGAAGTAGCAGTTCGTCGGGAGCGCCGTATCGTACGTCCCGTAGGCGATCGAGGTGTTGACGGGCCACCAACTGACGCCGGGGGTCGGGGTCACGACCGCGTTCCCGCAGTAGAATCCGAAGAAGGCAGCGGCCCCGCAGTAGAACGGATAGTTGATCGACCCGGGCGGCACCGTGAAGACGTTCAGCTCCACGTCCTCGGTGAAATTCACCACGATCGTCGTATTGCCCGAGAAGACCCCCGGCGAGGCGATCGAGACGTTCGAGGCGAACGTCACGCCGTACGTCGACGTGTTGACCCACGGAACGTTCCAGATCTCCGTCGACCCGGGCGGCACCCCCGAGACGCTGAGCGTCGTTCCCGCGGCCCCGCCGCGCTCGTTACCGGAGAAGTCGACCGTCCAGTTCGTCCCGGACGGAAGCCCGTGCTCGGCGAACGAGACGGTGACGCCGGTCCCCGTGAACGGCGACGAGACGATCACCTGGGAGTACGAATAGCTCGAGGGGGCGCCGCAGGAGTAGGCGAGGTTCCCCGGGCAGACCTCCCACGTCCACGCCGCGTACGGCGTGCCATTGAGGAGGGTCATCGAGGTCTGGACGCCGTCCCAGAGCGGGTAGTTGAAGTAGTTCGCGCCCGCCCACGGCGAGTAGACCGAGTAGTTCGCGCCGCCGTTGCTCGACTCCAGGAAGAGGTCCGTGATCAGCGGGCAGCCGGTGGAGATGCACGCCGACCAGTTCGTGAACGCGACGTCGACATAGACGTTCCCGGCGTCCGCCGCGATCGACGGAGTGTAGACGTACTCGTCGTCCGTCGCGGCCCCGAAGATGCCCAGCGTGCTGTCGAGCGGCTCCGCGGGCGCGGACCAGTTCGCGCCGCCGTTGGTCGACGTGGAGATCCAGAGGTTCTCGAAGTACTCGTCCTGGTAGCAGTAGATGATCGAGTAGCACAGCGTCCCGATCGCGCCGCCCGTGTACGCGACGTAGATGTCGTTGGTCACCGGGTCGATCGCGAGTTCGGGCTCCGGGGAGACGAGGGCACCGGCGCCGTAGATCCACGACCCGCCGCCGTTCCAGTCGACCGGGACGGCCGGATTGACGGTGGAGACGCTGAACGAGGAACCGTTGTCGTCCGAACTGGCGAGGACGACGCTCATCGACGCTTCGTCATTGTAGAGGTAGCCGCACCCCGTCGTCTGGCAGAAGAGGCCGGTCTGCGCCGTGAAGTTGGTCGCGTACGTGACGAACAACGTGCCGGTCGCGTTGACCGCGAGCGCGGGCGCGGTCGCGACCGACGAGTTGGTCCCGTCGGCGAGCAGTCCGGGTTCGACCGGGAGCTCGAGCGGCGAGCCCCAGCTCGCGCCGCCGTCCGTCGAGACGACCATGTTGAGGCCGATCGACGGGCCGGGGGCGTAGATCTCGTCCGGGTCGGGGTTCGTCCAGTTCGTCCAGGCGAGATAGATCGTGCTCCCGTACGCCGCGAGCGCCGGCTGCTCGGCCATGAACGAGGTGTAGTTGAGATACGTGTTCGAGGTCGCGTTCACGACCGCGGGCGCCGTCCAGTTGACGCCGTTGTTGTAGCTCTCGGTCACGACCAGGCGGTCGTACGGCACAAAGCACGGGGCGAGCGACGGGTAGTAGTAGTAGTAGTAGCAGCCCGAGGCGCTCGTGAAGTTGTACTCGATGTA
>JASHWW010000193.1 GCA_030043855.1 Thermoplasmata archaeon | reverse complement strand
TCCGGCGGCCGAGTCGCGCGAACCGTAATCCCCTCGCGAGCGTCCCCCCCGCCCGTGCCGGGCGAATCGCGGTACATCACGGTCGAGCGCGTCGCCGACGCGCCCGCGATCGATCTCCCGCATCGGGCGACCGGCGGCTCGGCCTGCTTCGACCTCGCCTCCGCCGAGTCGATCGCGCTCGAGCGCGGTCGGGTGGCCCTCGTCCGGACCGGCATCAAGGTGCGGTGCCCGGAGGGGACGTTCCTCGAGGTCCGCCCCCGCAGCGGCCTCTCGGCCCGGGGCGTCCTGATGGTGAACGCTCCCGGGACGATCGACCGGGATTTCTCGGGGGAGGTCCGGGTGCCGCTGACCTACCTGCTCGACGGCGTCTACCGGATCGAGGTCGGCGATCGGATCGCCCAGGTCCGCCTCGTCGAGGACCACCCCACGCGGTTCCGACCGGGCCGGGTCCGCGAGGTGGCGTCCCGCGCCGGCGGGTTCGGGAGCACCGGGCGCTAGCGCGGGTACTCCGAGAGGAGTTTCTGCCGCCGCTTCGGTTCCGGCGGTGGGAGCGACCCGCCGTGCCCCGCGGACGCCTCGACCTGTTCGAGCATCTCGTGCATGCGCCGCTCGCGGGCGAACGCCGACTTGTGGAGGCCGACATCGGGGGTTCCGTCGGCGACCAGGACGATCGCGCGTCCCGTGCGCGCGCGGCCGGTCCGGCCCCGACGCTGGATCGTCCGGACCACGTCGGGGATCGGTTCGTAGAGGACGACGAGGTCGGTGGCGGGGATGTCGAGCCCCTCCTCGGCGACCGACGTCGCGACGAGGCAGTTGACCTGCCCCGCGCGGAACCGATCGAGCAGCGCGACCTGTTCTTTCTGGGAGAGGCCGGACGTCTCCCCGCGCGACGCCTGGCCGACGAACCGGGCGGGCCGTACCGCCGGGTCGTGGAGCCGCTCGAGCTCCCGGACCAGAAGGTCGACCGTGTCCCGGTACTGCGAGAATACGATCGTGCGGGCCGCGGCGTTCCGGTGGAGCTCGTCCCGGACGATCCCGACCGCGGTCGCGACCTTCGGGTGCTCGAGCGTCAGACGGTCGAGGGTCGCCCGCACCTGCTCGACGTCGGGGTCGGTCAGGAACGTGCGGGCCGCGGGCGTCAGGCGCTTCCCCGGTCCCGGCGCCTGGCGGGCGAGGAACTCGCGCAGCGCCTCGACGCCCTGGCTCTCGATCAGCGTCACGGCGTGCAGCGCCTTCATCGCGGCCGCTTGCGCGGTGACCGCCGCCCAGAGGACCCCGGTCCCGCTCCCGCCGTGGGCCCGCTCCGCGGCCAGCTGCTGGTGGAGTCGCGCCCCGACGTCGAGCATCGAGCGCCGGGACGTATCGCCGGCCGGGAGGAGGTTCAATCGCGTGAGCACCTCGGCCTGTCGCAGCACGGCGGTCCGGAGCTGGACCGCGAGCCGACGGACCTCCGGGGGGACCGGCACGATCCGGGTCTCCACGCCGATCCCGTGGAAGTACGGGACGACGTCGGCGCTGTGCTCGGTCCGGTACTCGAAGTGCTCGATCCCGAGGTTCGCCCAGACCTCCTGGATCCGGCGCAGCTGGCCGCCCGGGGAGGCGGTCAGGGCAAGGACCCGGGCCCCCGGGCCGGCGCGGTTCGCCCGGCCCAGCGCCACGTACGGGTAGTCGCCGACCGCCCGGTGGGCCTCGTCAAAGACGATCAGCGAGAGCGACCCGAGCGGGAACCCGCCGTCGGCCAGGTCGTTCGCGACGACTTGCGGGGTCGCGACGATCACCTGCGGCGGACGGAGCAGCTGCGCGCGGCGCTCCGGGGGGATCGCGCCGGTGAGCACCAGCGGTTCGGGGGCGAACAGGTTCGCCTCCACCGACCGGGCGTGCTGGACGACCAACGGTCGCGTGGGGGCGAGGAACAGGACGGACTCGGTGGGCCGACGTCGCAGGTACTCGGCGATGACCCGCAGCGCGATCGCGGTCTTGCCGAGCCCGGTCGGGAGGACCACGAGGGTGTTGCGGTCGATGGCCGCGTCGACGATCGCCCGCTGGTACGCCCGGTCCTCCAGCTGCCCGGGGCGGACGCGCGGATGCTCGACGGTCTCCATCCGACGCCCGGCCGTGCCGAGCGGTTACGGGCTTATGTAGGGGCCGTTTTCGCCCGACGATGCTTCCGCTCTGGGCGGTCGTCGTGGTCCTCCTGCTGGCGCTCGCGGTCCTGGTGTTCCACGGTGCCGCCGTCGTGTTCGCCTACCAGATGCCGCGGCTGGAGCCGGAGGCGGCGCCGTCCCGCTCCGCGCCGCGCCCCCGGGTCAGCGTGGTCATCGCGGCCCGCAACGAGGAGGTCGACCTGCCGGCCACGCTCGATGCGCTGCTCGCCCAGGAGGGCGTCGAGCTCGAGATCGTGGTCGTCGACGGCGGCTCCACCGACGGGACCCGGGCGGTCGTCGAAGCGCGGGCGCCGCGCGTGCGATGGATCGAGGAGCCGCCCCTGCCCCCCGGTTGGGTCGGCAAGAACTGGGGGTGCGCCACGGGCGCGGCGGCCACGCACGGCGAGTGGGTCCTCTTCCTGGACGCCGACGTGCGAACGCATCCGGCGACGATCCGGACCACGCTCGACTGGGCCGAGCGCGAAGGGGCGGCGCTCGCCACGTTGGGCTCCCGGATCGAAATGGTCGGTCGGTGGGAGCGGACGATCCTACCGTTCTACGTCCAGATGGTCCTCACCTACTTCCGGACTCCCCGGGTGAACCGTGCCGGGTCTCGCGCCGCCATGGCGAACGGGCAGTTCCTCCTCGTCCGCCGGGCCGACTACGATTCCCTCGGCGGCCACGCGGCCGTCCGCGCGTTCGTCCTCGAGGACATCGCGATCGCCCAGCGGTTCCGGGCCGCGGGAAAGGCGTTGCGCGTCGCCTGGGCCCCCGACCTCGCGATGACGCGGATGTACCGGAACCGGGCGGAGATGTCGGAAGGGATCCTGAAGAACATCCACGGCACGCACTTCTCGACCGCGCGGCAGGCCGGATTCCTTGCCGCCCTCATCGGTCTGTTCTGGCTGCCGCTCGCCGTGCTACCGCTCGGTCTGGCGACCGGGTCGCTGGCGGTCACCCTCGCGGGCGCGGTCCTCTGGCTGGCGATCTTCGCCAAGCACATCGGGTTCGCGCGTACGCTCGGTGCGGGCGCAGCGTA
>JASHWW010000192.1 GCA_030043855.1 Thermoplasmata archaeon | reverse complement strand
GTACCGACCGTTCCCCCGGGCGACATCCAGGTATCGTCCCCGGCCTCGCCGCCGGTGCCCGTCCCGCCCGAGAGTCCGCAGCTCCCGCCACCGCCCGTCAGACCACCGCATCCCGTTCCAATGCGCCCGGGGCAGTAGTCGGAACCACCGCTCGCCGCAATGACCGAGCGAGCAAACGCGTCAGATCTCGGCGAAGTCGTGCCCGCACCGGGGGCACACTTTGGCGTCGGGCCCGACCAACCATCCGCACTTGAGGCAGACACGCCGCGGGAGGGAGTCGGAGGGGGCCGGCCGGTCCTCTGCGGGAGTGTAGACGATGGCGAGAACGCCTCCCACGACCCCCAACAGTCCTCCGAGCGCCGCTCCGCCGAGCCCGACGAACGCGAAGGCCGAGAACACGACGATGACGATCCCGATGTCGACGTGCCGCTCGGTCGCGTCGTACAGGTAGGCCCCGAACACGCTCACCACGAGGCCCAAAATCGCCTCGATCACACCGATGGACACGAATGCGCTGCTCGCTGGGCCGAAGACGATACTTTCCGCGCCGATCCCGGACGATGCGATCAGCGCGCCGGAGATGATCACGAAAACGCCGCCCAGGATCGAGAGCGCCACGGCGGCGACCGGCCGGTCGAGGCGCTCGTCCGATCGGGAACCGATCAGGTCGTTCCAACGGGGATCTGTCTGCTGCTGCCCCATCTGCCCGCCGGGAGGGCCGTGCTTCGACCTCCCGTGACGGGACCGGGAAGCGCTCCTTCCGACATCAGTGTTGTGCCCCGATGCCGCGGGACCGGAACCGGGTCGGTTACGCGAGGTGCATGGCAGTCAGCAGGGCGGCGAATCTCGGGTCCCGACGCAGCGGTTCGAGGGTCGGTTCGTTCCGGATCACCTGCAGCGAGACGTTATGGGTCGAGAGGGCGAAGTCGAGCTGTCGAAACGCGGCGTCGAGGTCGCCGATCAGGGCATACCCGGCGGCGATGGACGAGAAGCCGACCGGCGCCCCCTTCGTTTCCTCCTGCTTCAGCAACTTCCGGGCCTCCTCCACCCGCCCGAGGCCGGCGAGAGTCCACACCCGTTCGGTCCAGGCCCTCTCCGGGTCCAAGGCGGCGAGCCGGTCGACGACCCGCGACTCCTCCTCGAACTCCTTCCGGGCGTAGTGATAGTACGATAGCACCTCGAGGTACCGGGGCCCGCCGCCGTCGAGCCGTTCGAGTCGTTCGAGCTTCGGTCGGACCGCCTCGAAGTCGCGTCGGAAGAGAAGCGGGACGATCGCCCACTGGGCGTTCAGTGTCGATTGCGGGTCGAGCTGCTCCGCCAGGGTCGCCTCCCGGAGCGCCTCGTCGAGGCGCGCCTGGTCCATCAGGATCGCCGAGTACCAGTGATGGGCCTGCGAGTAGCTGGGGTTGAGCGACAAGGCGAGCTGCATCTCCTGCTCCGCTTCGACATAGCGGAAGTCGTCCCAGAGGATCGACCCCAGCGAGCAGTGCCCCTCCGCGAGCCCCGGGTCGATCTCGACGGCGCGCGCTGCGTGTGCCCGGCTCGTCCGGTCCCAGTCGGGACTCCGTGCGATGTAGTTCGAGTAGTGGATGTACCGGATCACGTCCGCGAGGCCCGAGTGCGCGCGCGCGTTGTTCGGATCCAGCGAGAGCGCTTCCTCGAAAAACGACTGGGCCGAGACGTAATTCGATTCCGTCCACACGGACGTGAACAGAGCCCGGCCCCGCAGGTAGGCGAGGTACGACTCCGGTTTCACCGCCGGGCGATGGTCGAGGCGCGCCGCCTCAGCCGCGTGGAGCTCCACCTCGAGCGCCTCCGCGACGTGCTTCGCGATCTCGGCCTGGACAGTGAAGACGTCGTCTAGCTCCCGGTCGAACGTCTTCGCCCAGAGGTGCCCGTCGGAGGCGACGTCGATCAGCTGGGCGGTGACCCGGAGCCGATGGCCCGCCTTCCGTACACTCCCCTCGAGCACCGAGGTGACCCCTAGCTCCGAGCCGATCTGGCCGACGGTCTTGGACGTGCCCCTGTATTGCATGACGGAGGTCCGGGAGATGACGCGCAGTGTCCGCAGTTGCGAGAGCACCGTGATCAGCTCCTCCGTGAGCCCGTCCGCGAAGTAGGCGTCGTTGGGGTCCGGGCTGATGTTCGCGAACGGGAGCACCGCGATTCCGTTGGCTCCAAGAGTCCCGGCTAGCGCGACGGCCGACCCGCTTGGGAGCACTACGCGATAGATGTCCATCGCGACCTGGAGCCCCTTGAGCGAACGCGCGGGGAGCTTCTCCAACTTGTCCGAAATCTTGTTCCAGACCTGCTCGCGGACGGCGCCGGAGACGCAGATCCCCCCCGGGTCCGCCGCCGGCTCGATGCGGGCCGCGATGTTGACCGCGTCCCCGAGGATGTCCGAGCCCCGTTGCTCGACGTCGCCCAAGTGAATCCCGATCCGGATCTGGATCGGGGCCACCCCCTTCGCCCCGTTCCGTTCGTTCAGGCGGCGCTGGATCTCGATCGCGCACTCGGTCGCCAGCAACGCGCTTTCGAATTCGACCAGGAAGCCGTCCCCGGTCGACTTGACCTCTCGGCCACGATGCACGGCGATCAGCGGACGGATCAACTCCTGCTGCTCGTGGAGCAGCTCGAGGGCTTGGGATTCGTTCGCCTGCGCGGACGCCGTGTAGCCGACCGTGTCGGTGAACATGATGGCCCGAAGACGCCGGTTCGCGGCCACGTTAGGAAAAAGCCCTCCCGCTAGATTAAGGGCAACTGCTCGGACTGAGCACCGCGCGGTGAGGGTCCCGCTCCGCGGCTCAGTGCAACGATGATTGCACCCCGACCCCGGATCGTCGGCCCCGGGAGGACGTCCCGCCCTAGGACGTGGCGTCCACTCGA
>JASHWW010000191.1 GCA_030043855.1 Thermoplasmata archaeon | reverse complement strand
CCCGCCGGGCGGTCGACCGCCCGGTCCGCCGCGCCGCGGAGGTCCGCGCCGCCCGCCGCGCATCGGGCGGGGCGCGCCCTCCTCCTTCGGGGGGAGGATCGACGTGCCGACCGGTCCGCGCACGATCTTGAGACGGTCCGCGTCCTCGGGCCGGACCTTGAGCTCGGAGAGGGCGACGAGGGCCCGGTAGGCGGCCTGGGCGTAGTTGACGGTCGTCTTCGTGTGGCCGTCGGTGAATCCCCAGGCGTCGGTGAGACCCGCGAACCGGAGGATCGGCTTCGCCACGTCGCCGACCGCGAGCCCGACGCCCCGGGGCGCGGGCTTGAACGTGACCACGACGGACCCGGACCGGCCCTGGACCTGGAACGGCAGCGTGTGCGGGCGACCGCAGCCGCACTCCCAGCTGCCGCAGCCCCGCAGGACCTCGACCATCTCGAGCTTCGCCCGGTCGATCGCCCGACGGATGGTCGGACCGACCTCCCGGCCCTTCGCCCGCCCGAGCCCGACGAACCCGTCGCCGTTGCCGACGACGACCGTGACCGCGAACTTGAACCGGCGGCCCGAGTCGGTCATCCGCTGGACCATGTTGACGTCCAGGACCTCGTCGTGCAGCCCGGGGAGGAGCTTGTCGACGATCTGCGACTCCCGGAGCGGGAGCCCCGTGGCGAGCGCCTGGCTCATCGTCGTGATCTCGTCGGCGGCGACCCGTCGCCCCAGTTCGGTCTTCGGCACCCAGGGGGGCGGCGCCGGCGGGCCGCCCGGTCCCGGGCCGCGACTTCCCCCGGACATCGCTGCGCTCACGCGGTCGCCTCCTTGCGGGGTACGATCTCGGGCAACTTCAGCTTGTACGCCTCGACCGGCTGGGGCAGCGGCTTCGGGAGATGGCCGCCCGCGATCCGGTCGGCGGTCGGGAGTCCGGCGTCCCCGTGCGGGATCGTGATCCCGGCATCGAGGAGGCCCTTCAGGGCCGCGGCGAGCCGGCCGCCGGCGGTCGGGTGGCGGAGCCCGGCGTCGAGGATCGCCTCGGTGGTGGAGGCCGCCTTCGCCCGCAGCCCGGCCAGATACCCGGTGAGGTACGCGGCGGGGGTGGAGGCGAGGCTGGCGGCGGGGAATCCGAGCGAGCCGAGCTCGCTGCTCTCCGCCACGGCGACGACCCGGTCCCCGGACGGGTCGTAGACGACGAGGGCGACGCGGACCCGGCGACCCGACAGCCGCACGACGGCGCGCGCCCGGCCGGACTTGAGCAGCTTCAGGCGGACCCGGTAGTCGGTCTTTCCCTCCCGCCGGCGGCGGAAGTGGACGCGGTACCGTGGACCGGTGCTCATGCGGCCTCCGGCAGGTGGCCCGCGAGGCGGAGGTTGACGAGCAGGTGGGCGCGGCTGCGGAACATGCCACCCTTCGCCCGCCGGTAGAACTCGCGGTAGACCGCGGCGGGGATCTTCTTCTCCGCGCGGAGCGACCGGAGCAGCTCCCGCTGGGCCCGGATCCGTCGCATCCATCGGTCCTTGCGCGGCAGTCGCGAGAACGGGCTCCCGCGGCGCGACCCCGGTCCGGAGTGCCGCCCGTCCGCGACCTCCGCGGCGTGGCGGCGCGCCCGCACGCGGGAGGTGCCGCGCTTCGGCTTCCGGCGGATGACCCCGGCCTTGATCGCGGAGCGGATGTCGCCGCGCGTGACGGCGTCGGCCAGCTCTTCCTGGCTCGCCGGGTCGATCCAGACGCGGCCCTCCCCGCACTTCAGCAGGGACGCGGCGAGACGGCGTTGGTTCGCGAGGTCGGGCATCGTCCTACGTCTCCCGCTCCGACTTCACGATCGGATTGAGCACCCGGATACCGAGGGCGCGGGCCTCTTCCTCGAGGACGAGGCGCCGGCGGGTCCCGACCGTCCGGGCGATGATCGCCGCCTGGCGCACGGCATCGATCCCCGCGAGGTCGGCGGAGGTCCGGACCAGGACCGGGGCGAAGCCGCTCGGCACCAGGCCCCGGACCGCGGCGGGCGACCGGTAGCCGATCCGGACGATCTTGGGGCGGTAGCCGTAGTGCCGGCGCTGCTTGGACTGCAATCCGCGCGGGCGGCGCCAGGCGCCGTCCCGGCCGATCCGGTAGTACCGGTTCGCCGCCTGGCGTCCGAAGATCGGCCGCTTCGCGTCGAGCCGAAGCCGGGTCGCGAGCAGGGTCGCCGTCGCCGGTGGCAGCTTCGCGCGCTTCGGGATCGTCGGCGCCTCCGGCTGGGGGGCGGGCTTCGGCACGTCCGCCGGCGCTACCGGGGCGATCTCCGCATCGGCCTTCGCGCGGCGGCGGCGCGCCGGCCGCGGCGTCGGGGCCTCTTCGGGGGTCGGCGCCGGGGTCTCGTCCGCCATCAGGCCGCCTCCTTCAGGTGGGCCCGCTCGATCAGGTAGATGCCGTCCTGGAAGACGCGCGGATCGTAGTCGCGGATCCGCGTCGTCCGCTCGATGTTCGCCGCGCTCTGGCCGACCTGCTCGACGTCGTGGCCGGTCAGGGTGACGAACTCCCCGGCGACCTCGGCCTTCGTGCCGGGCACGAGCCGGGTCGACCGCGGGTGCTTCTCGCCGAGGAAGTTCTCGATGACGAGCTCCTCGCCGCGCACCTGGACCTTCATCGGGAAGTGCGCCGCGACGACCTTCATCTTCGCCTCGACGCCCCGCGAGAGCCCGCCCCCGATGTTCCGCAGGTGCGCTTCCCACGTGTTCAGGAGGGAGCGGGAGCGCTTGCGGTTGGGCGGGACCTGGAGCGTGAGGGTCGCGTGCGATCCCTCGACCGTGAGCGCGATCGCATCGGACGGGAACGGCCGCTCGACCGCGCCGAGCGGTCCCTTCGCCTTCAGCACGCGGCCGTGCACGGCGACGGTGACCCCCTTCGGGAGCTCGACGGTCGCGCGGGCGCGGTCCGCCTCAGTAGACGTAGGCAAGGAGCCGACCTCCGATCTTGAGCTCGCGGGCCTGGGGATGCGCGAGGACGCCGCGGTTGGTGGAGAGGACGAGGAGACCGAAGTCCTGGGCGGGGAGGAACCGGGACTCGTACCGCTCGAGCCCGTCGTGCGGCACCGAGATCCGGGGCTTGACGACGCCGCACGAGTTGATCCGCCGCCCGAGCGTGACCTCGTAGCGCCCGCCCCGGCCGGTCGGGACGAACGTGAACTCCTCGATGTAGTGGTGCTCGCGGAAGACGCGCAGCACCTCGGCGATCAGCCGCGACGTCGGAGCGATCGTCACCTTCGGACGTCCGTCCCGGTCCGCGTGGCGGAGCGTGACGAGCGCATCGTTGAGGAGGTCCTGCTGCATCGTGGTCCCCCTACTGGTACTTGCGGAACCCCAGGTCCATCGCGACCTCGCGGAAGCACTGGCGGCAGACGTGGAGCCCGTACCGCCGGACGATGCCGCGCTTGCGGTCGCACCGCAGGCAGCCGTCCTTCCGCCCGAACTTCTTCTTCGGCTTCATCGAGGTTACTCCAGCACCGTCACCTGGAACGTCGTGGCGAGGAACGCGCGGGTCTCGTCCCGCGTCGCGCGGAGCGTCCGGGGCAGCGGGCGCGGCTGGACCTGCCGGCGGCGGACGCGGAACCCGGCGCGGCCGACCTCGACCGCGACGTCCATTCCGTGGATGCCGATCGCCGGATCGTACTTCATCCCGGTGAAGTCGGTGTAGTCGGCGACCCCGAACGAGAAGTTCCCGTTCCGGTCGATCGAGTCGACGTCCAGCTGACGGTCCCGCGCCTCGAACGCACGGCCGAGGAAGTCGATCGCCGTCGCGCCGCGGAGCGTGACCTTCGCGCCGATCTCCTGCCCCTGGCGGATCCCGAAGTCCCGATTGGTCGAGTGGGCCCGCGTGGCGACCGGCTTCTGGTGCGTGACCATCTGGAGGACCTTCTCCGCCTTCGTCCGCGCCTCGCCGGACTCCCCGACGCCGGCGTTGACCACGACCTTGATGATCCGGAGCGCGCGGTGCGGATTGCCGGTCGGCGGGGCCGCGGCGCCGCCGGGGGCGGTCGCGGGCGCCGCGCTCATCGCGCGACCCCCTCGGCCAGCGTGACCTCGGGCGCCGTCTGGCCGACGACGAACACGTACTCCTTGATCGTGGAGAACCCCTCCTTGAAGTGGACCCGGTTCGGCTGCGAGGAGTTGCGGACCTCCACGCGCTCGACGCGGGCGAGTTCCCCGACGTGCGATCCGCCCGCGACGTACGCGAGCGCGCCGCCCTTGAGCGGGAGGTGGTCGACGACCTTCTGCGAGGGGACGTCGATCTTGAGCGAGTCGCCGACGTGGTACGGCGTGGACGCCGGGACCAAGAGGTTCCGTCCGTCGTGCAACGTCACCTCGACCCGGCCGCCGCGGACGGCGTGCTTGAAGCGCACGCGGCCGATCTTCGTGTTCGCCTCGGTCGAGGGGATGGCGACCAGGACCAGCTTGCCGCGCCGGTCCTTGACCAAGCGGTAGTGCGCGTCGAGCGGGGCCGCGAGGGACAACGTGTCCATCAGGCCGAGTCCGCGGTCGAGGTCCTTCGCGACCTTCCCGTCGACCCGGACCGCGCCCGACCGGAGCAGGAGCCGCGCCTCGCGCGCGCTCGCCGCCAGGTGGCGGAGGTCCCGCAGGACGAGGAGGAGGGGGATCGACTGATCCTGCGCGTGCGGGCCGGGGCCCGGCCGCTTGATCCACTTCGTCCCCTTGCGGGGGACGGTCCAGGAACGCGGGGCCGCGCGGCGCTTCAGTCGGAACGTCATGCGGACTCCTCCTCGGCCGGCGCCGGGGCCCGGGCGCGGCGTTTCGGCTTCGGCTTGGTGGCCCCGGATTCCTCGGCGGGGGCCGCCGCCTCGTCCGTCGGGGCC
>JASHWW010000190.1 GCA_030043855.1 Thermoplasmata archaeon | reverse complement strand
GCGTACGTCTCCTCCGTCGGTCCCGAGAGGTCACTTCCCGTCTCCGGGAAGGGGATCTCGGGGCTCCACGCCCCTTCGGGCCATCTGTGGCGTCGCCCTGGAAGAGACCGGTTCACGCATCCCCGGCCCGCCGTGGCGGCGTCGCCCCGTGCCGACCCCGATGGGGTCGCCACGCGGTGCGGCCCTCGTAAGCCCGCGACTATTTAAAAGCGTCTCGGCGCGAACCGTCGCCCGACGGCCCCGCAGCACCGGCGACCTTCCGGAGCATGCCGCGGTTGCCGATCGAGGAGAAGTAGACGCACGCCGGCCCGGGGTGGGCGGCGACGAACTCCCGCCACGCGCGGCGGGCCGGATCCGACCACGCGATGTCGTCGGAAATGAGGCAGCCGCCGTCCCGGAGGTGGGGCCAGGCGGCGGCGAACTCGAACGACATCTGATCGTAGCTGTGCTCGCTGTCGTGGAAGAACGCGTCGATCGTCCCGAGCTCGTCGAGCAGCGGCGGGAGGAGCTCGCGCGCGTCCCCCAGGCGAAGCGTCCAGCGTCGCCGCAGCCCGGGCGCGACGAGATCGCCGACCGCATCGGGCCCGGCCACCGACGAATCGTCCACGAACCCGTCCCGGTTCACCCGGCCCGCGCGATCGAACGTCGGGAGGTCGATCGAGGTGAGGTGCCCGGTGCCGTTCCGCTCCATCGCGGCCAGCAGGTACGCCGAGGAGACACCCCGCTGAACCCCGGTCTCGACCATCTCGGCCGGCCGTACGGCACGGACGGTCGCGTAGAGCGCCTCGCACGCGGCCCAGAGGAACTCGTCGAGCCGCTGGCCCCGTTCTGCCGCCCAACGGGGACGGTACTCGGCCGTCACCTGGCCCGCCTCCCGGCAGTACCCCTCCATCGCGGCCCGGGGCGCTCCCGTGACGCGGGCGAGGTCGCGCCCGGCGCCGAAGACGCCCATCGCCACCCGGACGTCAGTCGGGAATCGACCGAAGTCGAGCCCATCGCGCAGGTGTCGGACCGGGAACCAGAGCCGGTCCGGGGAGAGCAGCCCGTCCATCGGCGCGACGGCCGAGGCGGTCCCGTTCCTTAATCGTTCGGCCCCGGCGCTCTACGCGGGGCGCTCCGCGCGTCGGACGGCGAGCGGCACCTCGAGCAGCGACATGATCTCGGGCGGGTCGTCCCCGAGACCGAACCCGTCGCGGTTGAGCCACGCCGCGTGGAGCCCGGCGGCGGCCGCCGCCCGGGCGTCGGTGACGGCGAGGTTGCCGACGTAGAACGCCTCGGCCGGGGCGACCCGCACGCGGTGGGTGGCCCGGCGGAAGATCTCCGGGTCCGGCTTGGCGACTCCCTCGGTGCCGGAGGAGACGACCGTCGCGAAGTAGTCCAAGATCCCCACGCGGTCGAGGATCCGGCGGACGCTCGCCTCGCTCGTCGAGTTCGATACGACGCCGAGCGCGCGCTTCTCGCCGCGCAGCTGGTCGAGGCAGCGGCGCACGTCCGAGAAGAGGTGCACCGGTCGCTCCTGCTCCCGGACGATCCCGCAGAACTTCGCGGCCGTGCGCGCGTCGACCTCCCGGCCCGCCGCTCCCGAGAGCACCCGGCGCCAGAATTCGACGATCCGCTCCTCCCGGTCGAGCGGCGACGACTCGCCGTCCATCGCCCGCTCGACCTCGGCGTAGTGGTGGCCCACCGAATCCGGGTCGAGGTCGAGGTAGACGCGGCGCGCGAGGTCGGCCCATCCCGCGAAGTCCCGCTCGTCGACCAGCGTACCGCCCAGGTCGAACAGGACGGCGCGGATCCGCGGACGGGACGCGGTCACGTCCCCGCCGGACGGGGACGGAGGATTTCAGGTTGGGCCCGCGCTACGCGACGCTGACGCTGACGATGTCGGTGTGCCGGAGGAGGATCGCGCGGGCGACCTTCAGGTTCTTCCCCGCCTTCCCGATCGCCCGGGCCTTCCACGCGGGGTCGACGGTGACGGTCGCGTGCCGGCCCGTCCCCTTCGGGGCGAAGTCGACGCGCTTCGGCGAGTACCAGTAGAAGATGTTCCGGACGAGGGTCTCCGGGTCGTCCGCGAACTCGACGACCTGGATCTCCTTCTTCAGCATCCCCTTCAGCCGGTCGACGAGCACGCCCCCCGGACCGACCGCCTTCGGGATGTCGCCGGGCGAGACCAGGAAGACGAGCTTGTCCTCCGCCTCCAGGCAGTCCTTGACGCGCGCGCCGGTGCGCGCCTCGAACAGCTGGATGTAGCCGATCGTCTCGCGGTCGAACGCGATCTCGGGCATCGGAAGGGGTTCGCCGCCGGCTCTACGTCTCGAGCGTCAGGATCGCGCTGGAGCCGGGGTCGAGGATCGCCATCGCACTGATCGGGAACGGCCGGCCGCACGCCTGGCCGAGCTCGACCGCGGTGCCGTCGTAGTGGTAGATCGGGATCTTGCCGACCGCCCGGTCGGTGCGGAGCTTCGGGTCGGGGCAGCTCTTCGCGACGATCAGGAGCTTCGCCTTCTTCGCCTCCGCCGCGGCCCGGGTCTCGGTGAGCCCGAGGCGGACCTGGCCGGTCTCGAGGGCGACCTTGAGGGCGTGCGCGAGGTCCATCTCACGCCTCCGCGGCCGGCGGGGTCTCCGGCGCCGGCTCGGCCTTCGGGGCGGACGGACCGAGCGGACGGTAGACGAGGTTGACCGCGCCCGTCCCGAGCGTGATCGGCTGGCCGACGATGATGTTCTCGGCGACCCCCTTCAGCTCGTCGACCTCGCCGGTGATCGCGGCGCGGAGCAGGTGGGCGGCGGTGATCTCGAAGGCGGCGCGCGCGAGCACGCTCGTCTTCTTCCCCGAGATCCCGTGGCGGCCGATCGCGCGGATGTCGCCTTCGTT
>JASHWW010000031.1 GCA_030043855.1 Thermoplasmata archaeon | reverse complement strand
CCTCGAGCGCGGTGGAGGTGAGGGTCGAGAGCAGTTCGGCCGGCGGTTCCTCGACCATCGACGGCGCGCCGAGGAGAGATTCGCTATTTGACGGTTGAGGAACGCCGTCGCCGGGTGGGGGCGCGACGGCCCGTCCGGCCGGCGGCCGGCGCCGTCTCCTCGAGCGAGCGGAGCGTCCGCAGATCCTCGGCGTACCGTGCGTACCCGTTCTCGTCGATCGGGGTCTCGAGGTATCCGGGGGTCCCCGCCCACCGGGGGTCGCGGACGAGGTGGCGGAACCCGTCGAGGCCGATCTGGCCCTTCCCGATGTTCTCGTGGCGATCGAGGTGGGAGCCGAGCTCCGCCTTCGCATCGTTCAGGTGGAACGCCCGCACGGTCCCGCGGCCGAGGACGCGCTCGACCCGTTCCATGACGGCCCGGTAGCCCTCGTCCGATCGGAAGTCGTTCCCGGCCGCGAACAGATGGCAGGTATCGAGCGCGACCCCGACGCGCTCCGGTCGACCGACCGCGTCCAGGACCCAACGGAGCTCCTCGAACGTCGTGCCGAGGGTCGTTCCCTGGCCGGCCGCGTTCTCCAACAGGAGGACGACCCGACCCTCCGGGACCGCCACGAGCGCCTGGGAAAGACTCTCCGCGATCGTCGCGAGCCCGGCCTCGACGCCCGAGCCGAGGTGGGCCCCCGGATGGAAGATCAGGCCGTCGACGCCGAGCAGTTCGGCCCGCTGCAGCTCGTCCAGGAACGCCGACCGCGACCGGGCGAGCATGTCGGGCTTCGGGCTCGCCAGGTTCGCGAGGTACCCGTGGTGCACGGCCGTGGCCCGGATCCGTTCGGCCGGGACCGCCGCCCGGAACTCGGCCGCCTTGTCGGCGGGGATCGCGGGCCCGCTCCACATCTGCGGGCTCTTCGAGAAGATCTGCATCGAGTCGCAGCCGATCCCGCGGGCCTCGCGGACGGCCTGCGCGAGGCCGTCGGCGATGCCGATGTGCGCGCCGAGGAGCATCGGATTGCCGACCCACCCCGGGGCCTTAACGTGCGAGGGTACGCACTCGGAGAAGAAGGAGGCTGACAGCTTTCCGCGTTTCCCGTAGGCTCGCGCACTTCAGTACCGCGCGGAACGCCAGCGGGCTTAACTGCCGGGTTCGGAATGAGACCGGGTGTTTCCCCGCCGCTTTGGCCGTCAGCCGAGCGCGAGGACTCGGCACCCCTACTTAAGCTTGGCCGACGGCACGCCCGCGGTCGCGGGCTCGCGTGCGCGAAACGTTGAAGCGGGCCGCGTGGTCCCCCGAGCCACGCCCATCGCACACGGGTTCGAGAGGAGGAGTTCGGGTGGCTGAGGCTCCGGCGCCGTCGGTCCGGGAGTACCGACTGGACCTTCGCGTCGACGTCCCCGAGGGTCGCTGGACCGGCTCGGTCGCGATCGATCTGACTCCGGTCGACGAGCGGATCGAGCTGGACGCCGAGGACCTCGAAATCGCCTCGGTCGACGGCGCCGATGGACCCCTCTCGTTCGTCCACGACCGGACCACCCACCGACTGCGCATCGCCGCCCGGGACCGGACGGCTCAGACGATTCGGATCGGGTTTGCCGGCCACGTCGTCGAGGGGAACCTGGCCGGGTTCTACCGGACCCGCCTCGGTCCGGGCACCGGGCTCGTGACCCAACTCGAACCGGTCGGGGCCCGGAGAGTCTTCCCGTGCGTGGACCGACCGGACCGGAAGGCACCGATCGCCCTTCGGGTCGTCGCCGAGCCCGGGCTCGAGGTGATCTCGAACGCCCCGGTCGAAGCGGTCCGCGACGTCGACGGCCGGCGCGAGTGGACCTTCGCCCCCTCGGTGCCGCTGGCGACCTACCTGTTCTTCCTGGCCGTCGGAAAGTTCGAAGCGCTCGAGGACCGGACCGGCGGGGTGCCCATCCGTCTGCTCGCGCCGCCCGGTCGGGCCCGATCGGGAGCGTACTCGCTGCGGGCCGCCCGGCAGCTCCTCCAGGCGTACGAAGCGTACTACGGGATCCCCTACCCGCTGCCGAAGCTCGACCTCGTCGCCGTCGAAGAGCTTGCCTTCGGGGCGATGGAGAACTTCGGCGCGATCTGCTTCCGGGACATGCGACTCCTGGTCGACGACTCGTCCAGCGCCCTCGACCGGGAGCAGACCTTCGCGACGATCTCGCACGAGATCGCCCACCAGTGGTTCGGCAATCTCGTGACGCTGAGCGACTGGGGCGAGATCTGGTTGAACGAGAGCTTCGCCTCCTTCCTGGGACCGAAGATCGCCGAACGGGTCGACCCCGCGTTCCCGGGGCGGACGGCGTTCATCCTGCACGTCGCCGGCATGTCGGCGGCCCTCGAGGGCGACTCGCTCCTCTCGACGCACCCGGTCCGCGCCCCTGTGTCGAGCCCTGACGAGATCAACCAGATCTTCGACGAGATCAGCTACGGGAAGGGGTCGGCCGTCCTCGCGATGATCGAGGAGTACCTCGGAACGGAACGGTTCCGGCTGGGGGTCTCCCGTTACCTGGCCCGCCACGCGGGGGGCAACGCGCGCACCTCCGACCTCTGGAACGCGCTCGGCGAGGCCGGCGGAGAGTCCGTGGCGACGATGCTCGATCCGTGGCTCGACCGGCCCGGCCTCCCGCTGATCCACGCCGGCGTGGAGGGGAGTCGGCTTCACCTCACGCAGGAGCGGTTCTCGTACGAGGGGCGGACGGAAGCGACGGCGTGGCCGATCCCGCTCACCCTCGACCTCAACGGAGTGCGGAGCTCCCATCGGTTCGACGGACCGACGCTCGATCTTCCGATCCCTCCCGGCGCCATCGTCCACCTCAACCCCGGCGCCGTCGGATTCTACCGGGTCCGCTACGAGGACGGCCTGCTCGATCGCCTGCTTCCGACGCTGTCCTCCCGACCCGCCGCCGACCGGTGGATTGTCCTCGAGGACCTCGCCGCCCTCCTGACCGCGGGGGCGGTCGATTGGCGTACGTTCGAGTCCGCCGTGCGGTCGTTGGCCGGGGCCACGGAACGGCTGGTCGTCGACACGCTGGTCGCGCGTCTCGCCACTGGCGCGCTGTGCTACCCCGATCGGGGCCCGTCGACGCGGCTCGCCCACGATGTGCTCCGCGGGCAGACGAGTCGTCTCGGGTGGCACCGGAAGGCCGGTGAGGCGAGCGGCGACGCGGTGAGCCGGGAGACGGTGCTGGCCGTGCGCGCCCGGGTCGACCCGACGTTCGCGCGCGAACTGGTCGACCGGTTCCCCGATCTCTCCCACGCGGAGGCCGAGCTCCGAGGGCCCGTCGCCATCGGCCACGCGCGGGCCGGCGGGGAATCCGGGTTCCGCGCGTTGCGGGCCGCGCTCGCCGATGCGGTCGCGGAGGCCGACGCGCTGCGGTTCGAGCGCGCGCTGGTCTGGAGCCCGGACCCGTCGCACGTCGAGGAGACCCTCGACCTCGCTCTCTCGGGCGGGATCAACCGGGGGCACGCGGCCGCCGTCATCCTGCAGGCGGCCGCGAATCCCGAGGGGCGGGCGACGACCGCGCGGTGGCTGGAGGCCCGTCTCCCGCGACTCGACGAGCTGTTCCGCGGCACCGGATTCCTCTCGTTCCTGCTCGAACGGGCGATCCCGCTCGTCGGGCTCGGTCGGAGCGACGCCGTCCACGCCTACTTCCGGACCCACACGTTCGGGGAAGGGACCCAGGGCGTGGCCAAGGGTCTGGAGCGGTTGTCCCTGCTCGAGACGCTCGGTCGCCGGCTGCCGCGGGACTGAGGCTCAGACCCGCGACTCGGCGGAGGACGCCATCGCCGGATGCGTCCGCGGCGGGTCGTCCGCCGACCAGATGTACCACGTGCCGCGCGCCTGGCTCAGGCGGCGGCCGTCGGCGCCGGTCAGGTTCCCCTCGGCGAAGGCGATGTGGCGACCGCGCCGCAGCACCTCCCCGCGCGCCGTCAGCGTGTCCCCTTCCTGCGCGGCCCGCAGGAATTCGACGTAGAGGCTCGTGGTTGCGGTCGTTTCGGTCTCGGTCAGGAGCGAGACCACCGAGGCGCCCATCGCGGTATCGAGGATCGTGGCGTAGACGCCCCCGTGCACCACGGCGTTGATGTTCAGGTGCCGGCGCTCGACGCGCCCGGTCACGGTGACGAAGCCGCGTCCGCTCCGCTCGGGGTCGATCGAGAACCCGACCTCCTGGTGGAACCCGCCCCGGCGCGCGGCCGCGATGAGGTCCGGCACCGGACGCATCGGGCGCGGCTCGGACGACGGCGCGGTTCGCCGGCTCGGCACGCCGTCCCGACCGGGGCGCGGCGGATAAGTACTGCGCGCTCCCGTCCCACGACGTGACCGCCCCGGCGCGGGCTCCTCGGTCGGCGACGTTCGAGGCCCCTCCGAACATCGCGCTGGTGAAGTACTGGGGCGTCCGGGACCGGGCCCTCGCGCTCCCGTACAACTCCTCGCTCTCGGTCACGCTGGAGCGGTTCCATTCGCGCACCACGGTCGAGTTCGACCCGGCCCTCCGCGACGATGCAGTCCGGCTGAACGACGCGCCGGCGACCGGGGGCCCGCGGGACGGAGTCGTTCGCTTCCTCGATCGGGTGCGGGAGCGGGCCGGGGTGCCCGACCGGGCCCGGGTCGTCTCCCGGAACAACTTTCCGACCGCGAGCGGGCTCGCATCCAGCGCGAGCGGGTTCGCGGCCCTAGCCGGCGCGGCGAGCGCGGCCGCCGGCCTCCGCCTCTCCGCCCGCGAGCTCTCCCGGTTGGCTCGATTCGGCTCGGGGAGCGCCTCCCGATCGATCTTCGGCGGGTTCGTCGAGTGGAGGGCCGGGATCCGATCGGACGGTACCGACTGCTACGCCCGGCCCGTCTTTCCGGCCGACCACTGGCCCGAACTCCGGGACGTCGTCGTGTTCGTGGCCGGCGCCCCGACGAAGGAGGTTCGCTCCGCCGACGCGATGCAGACGACCGTCCGGACCAGCTCGGAGTACCCGCGGCGCCTCCGCGAGGTGCCCGGCCGCCTGCGAGCGATGGTGCGGGCGATCGGTGGCCGGGACGCCGCCCGGCTGTTCCCCCTCATCATGGAGGAGTGCGACAGCTTCCGGTCGGTCTGCGAGACGTCCCGACCGTCCCTCGACTACCTGACGTCGACCTCGCGCGCGGTCCTGGCCGAGGTCCGGGCCGCGAACCGGGAAGCCGCCCGGCCCGTCGCCGCGTACACGCACGACGCGGGCGCCCACGTCCACGTCTTCGC
>JASHWW010000189.1 GCA_030043855.1 Thermoplasmata archaeon | reverse complement strand
CCCCTCGTCGTGCACGCGACGACGGCCGGTCGGGCGGGGCAGGAACCGCCGCAGGGCGTGTTCGCCGAGTTGCTCGGCGCCGGGACCCGCGTGCTCGATTGGGTCTACGACCCGTACGAGCCGCACGTCCGCACATCGACCGAGGCCGCGGGCGGATCCTACGAAGATGGGTGGCGGCTCCTGGTCTACCAGGCCGCGGCCAGTTACGCGATCTGGTGGGGGAACGAGCCGAGCGCCGAGGCGGTCGCAACGACGCTCCGGGAGGGAGGGTGCACGGACTAGGGGAAGCGACCGGTGCGATCTCCGTCGTCAACGCCCTGCCGACCGGCGTCGGGTGCGCGATCGGCGTCGAACTCCGGGTCCGGGCCGAGGTCACCCTCCGCGAGGGGCGAGCCCCAATCGGGTCGGTGGAGGTGGAGGGAGACCGCGTCACTCCGCTCGTCCGGGAAGCGGCACGCGCCGCGGTCGCCGAATGGCTTCCGCTGGGGGTCGCCCACGTGGCGGTCTCGGTCGGCTCGTCGATTCCCGAACGGGTCGGATTGAAGAGCTCGAGCGCGGTGGCTTCGGCGATCGGACGAGCGGTCGCGTCCGCCGCCGGTCGAGATCCGGCGCCGCTGGAAGTGGCCCGCGTCGCAGCGAGGGCCTCGCGGTCGGCCGGAGTCAGTGCGACCGGGGCGCTCGACGACGCTCTCGCCGGTCTCCAACCCGGTTTCGTGGTGACCGACAACACCGCCGATCGGCCGTTGCTCTCCCAGCCGGTCGCGCGAGGGTTGGAGGTCGGGATCTGGCTTCCGGATGGGGTGCACCCGCCCTCGCCGTCCGTCCTTGCGCAGTTCCGGGCCGAGCGCCCCGGGGCCGATGCAGCGGTATCGCACGCACTCGAGGGCGATTTCTGGGTCGCGATGGCCGAGAACTCGTCCCTGGTCGAGCGGGTAATGGGGTACCCATACCGCGGATTGCGGACCCGGCTCGCCGATGCCGGGGCGGTCGGGGCGGGGGTCTCCGGTCTCGGCCCCGCGCTGGCGATCGTCGCCCCCGCGGGGCGTCTCTCCCAACTCCTCGAACTGCTGCCCTCGGGCGGAGGACGAGTTCTGGAGCTCGATTTTGCCCGCTCGACGAGCGATCACGGGTCCGGGGACGCATGACGGCTGCCAAGGTCTTCCCCGGTGCCGTTCACGGCCGGGTCGCCGCCCCTCCCTCGAAGAGCTACACCCACCGGGCCGTCATCGCGGCGTTCCTCGCTGGGCGGACCTGCGAGGTTCGGAGCCCGCTCGACTCCGACGATACTCGCGCGACGACGGAATTGGTCCGGGCGCTCGGAGCTACGGTACGTCGCCGGCGCCGAGCCTGGATCGTCTCACCGTCCGGGCGCCGTCGTGCCGGGCCACGAGTTGTCGACTGCGGGGAATCCGGCACGACGTTGCGCTTCGGCGTAGCCCTCGCGAGTCTCCAAGCCACCCCGACCGTCTTCCACGGGCGCGGCCGGCTCCCGGACCGTCCGGTCGGCCCGTTGGTCGGAGCGATCCGGACGCTCGGGGGCCGAGCCGATTCCTCGTCGCCGACTCGGACGCTCCCGCTCCGGATCTCGGGCCCGATTCACGGGGGTCGCGTCACGGTCGACGCGTCCGAGAGCTCGCAATTCGCGTCGGCCCTCCTGCTGGCCCTCCCGACCGTCGAACCGTCCTCGCGCGTCGAGCTCCGCCACCGGATCGTCTCGGCGCCGTACCTCCTCGCCACGCGGGCGGTACTGGCCGCCTACGGCGTGCGCAGCACTTTCCGAGGCCGGACCATCCGATTCCGCGGCGGACAGACGTACCGCCCCCGCGCGTTCGATGTTCCGGGGGACGCGTCGTCGGCCGCTTATCTCTGGGCCGCGGCGGCGGTTTCGGGCGGAGCGGTGACGGTCGATCACCTCGACCTCACCTGGCCGCAAGCCGACCTCCGCATCCTCGATCTGTTGCGGCAGACGGGGTGCGACGTCGAGATCGGCCGCTCCTCCGTCCGCGTCCGGGGCCCGACCCGCCGGGGCTTCTCCTTCGACTTTACGGCGTCGCCGGACCTCTATCCTCTCGCCGGGGCGATCGCCGCGACCGTCCCGGGGGTGAGCCGCCTGCGGGGCGCTCCGCACCTCGCGGCGAAGGAATCCGACCGGCGGGCGGAGACCGTCCGTCTCGCTCGAGCGCTCGGGGCCTCCGTCACGACCGCCCCCGGCGGCGTGACGATCCACGGTGTCCGTCGACCCCGACGGCTGGAGCTGTCCGGTCTGACCGACCACCGGCTCACGATGAGCGCGGCGATCGGGGCGCTCGCGGGCGAGGGACCGTCCACGCTCCGTCCCGCCGGGTCGGTCGCAAAGTCGTTTCCGGAGTTTTGGCAAGCCCTCGGCTCGCTGGGCGCGGGGGTGACCGTCCGATGATGGCGATGGGGGAGCGACTCCGGATGGAGATCTTCGGCTCGAGCCACGGGCCGGACGTCGGGGTCGTCGTCCACGGGATCCCGCCCGGTACCCCGGTCGACGAGGCGACGCTGCAGGCCGCCTTGGACCGTCGACGTCCGGTCGGGCGACGGCTCGCGACCCGCCGGCAGGAAGAGGATCGCCTGGTCGTCGACACCGGGATTGTTGCGGGACGGTCCGACGGATCGCCCTTCCGGGCGCACGTGGCGAACGAGGACGTGCAACGCGCACCGTACGACCGACTCCGCACGACCCCTCGTCCGGGGCACGCGGACTATCCGGCCCGGATCCGGTACGGTCCCGACGCGGACCTCTCGGGGGGCGGAATCTTTTCCGGCCGGATGACCGTCGGTCTCGTCCTCGCGGGCGAAATCGGTCGCGCGATCCTCCGTCCGTTCGGGGTCAACGTCCTCGGGTATACCCTCTCGATCGCCGGCGTTTCGGCCTCCCTCCCTCCGACGTCTTCCCTCGACGAGCTCCGACGGGCCTCCCAAGCGAACGAGGTGGGCTGCCCCGATGCCGCGGCCGCCTCCGCGATGGAGGGGGCGATCGCGGAGGCGCGTCGGGAGGGAGACAGCGTGGGCGGGATCGTCGAGGTGCGTGCGGACGGTCTCCCCGTCGGAGTCGGGGAGCCGTTCTTCGACTCC
>JASHWW010000030.1 GCA_030043855.1 Thermoplasmata archaeon | reverse complement strand
CCCCGACAGGAGCGCGACCTCGCAATCTCGGACGTCGTCGAGCAGTACGTCGAGCTCGGACGCCGGCTCGGCGAACTACCCGAACGCCTCACGGTCGTGGCGATCCCGGGGAACCACGACGCGGTGTGTCCCGCCGAGCCCCAGCCGGCGCTCCCCGCGAACCTCACGATGGCGCTGCCGACGAACGTCCGGGTCCTGTCGAACCCTTCGACGTTCAGCCTCGACGGGGTCGTGGTCGAGGCGTACCACGGCCGCAGCTTTGACGACCTGATCCCCGCGCTGCCCGGCGCGTCGTACGCGCGACCCACGGAGGTGATGAAGCGGATGTTGCAGATGCGCCATCTCGCTCCGATCTACGGGGACCGGACCCCGCTCGCGCCCCTGGGACGCGACGGCCTGGTCGTCGAGCCGGCCCCGGACCTGCTCGTCACCGGGCACGCCCACACGTACGGCGTCGACCGGTACCGGGGAGTCCTGCTCGTGAACGCCTCGACGTGGCAAGCCGAGACCGAGTACCAGCGCATGCGCAACATCGTGCCGGTGCCGGCGCGGGCCGCGGTCGTCGACCTCGGCTCGCTCGGGATCGTGTCGCTCGACTTCTCGCAGGGGACCCCGTCGGTCGTGGAGCCCGCGGCGTGAGCCCGTACCCGCTCGATCCGGTCCGGGCGGTCGGCCCGATGCGTCTCGTCGTCAGCGCGTACCCCGACGCGGCCGCCGCGCGGTCCGCGGCCCGGGCCGCGCTGGCGCGACACCTCGCGGCGTGTGTCAGCATCCTTCCGATCGAGTCGCAATACTGGTGGAAGGGTCGGGTCGAATCCTCCGCCGAGTCGCTCGCGCTGTTCAAGACGGTCCCGAAGCGCGTCGGGGGATTGATCCGGTTCCTCGACCGGGGCCACCCGTACGACGTCCCCGAGGTGATCGAGCTGGACATTCCGCGGGTCGCGCCCCGGTATCTCGCCTACCTGGCGGAGACCCTCGACCCGGCATCGCCCCCGCCACCGCTCGGCGGCGGGGTCATGCGTCGGGAAGGACGGCGAGTCCGGGAAGTTCGAGCCCCTGCACGAACTCGAGCGCCGCGCCGCCGCCGGTCGAGATGAACTGGAAGCCGTTCGCGACCCCGAGCTCCTGGGCCACCCGGGCGGAGTCCCCGCCGGCGCCGACGTGGTACCCCGCGATCTCCGCGAGGTGACCGAGGACCGCGCGCGTCCCCTCCGCGAAGCGCGGGTCCTCCGCCAGCCCGAGGGGTCCGTTCCAGAAGACGGTCCGCGTCCCATCGAGCGACTCGATGAACCGGGCCCGGGTCCGCGGGCCGATGTCGCGGGCGAGTCCGTCGGCCGGGACGGCCTCGATCGCGTGCACGCTCGGTTCGTTCGTTCCCGGCCGTTCGATCGTCAGGTCCTCGGGCAGGACGACGTCCGTTCCGGCGTCCTTCGCCTTGGCGAAGAACGCGGCGACCTCGGTCTCGAGCCCCGCTTCCACGGCGGTCCCGCCCAGCTGCGCGCCCCGAGCGGCGAGGAACGGGAACGAGAGGGCACCGCCGATGAGCAAGCGGTCGGCGCGGCCCAGCAGGCTCTCCAGCAGCGGGAGCTTGTCGGCGACTTTCGCGCCCCCGACGACGACGGCGTACGGGCGCTCGGGGGCGTCGACGAGCCGCGAGAGCTCGCGGACCTCCCGCTCGACCAACAGCCCGGCGCACGACGGCAGCCGCTGCGGGACTCCGACGGTGGAGGCATGGGCGCGGTGCACGGTCCCGAACGCGTCCTCGACGAACAGCTCCCCGAGCCGCGCGATCTGCGCGGCGAACGTCGGGTCGTTCGCCTCCTCGCCCGGGTGGAAGCGCAGGTTCTCGAGCAGGAGGAACTGCCCGTTCTCGAGCCGCGCGGTCATCTCGATCGCCTTCACGCTGCCGGGATCGTCGGCCATCGGAACCGGCTGCCCGAGGAGGGCGCTCAGCCGGTGCGCGACCGGTCGCAGGGTGAAGCGCGGGTCGTGGCGCCCGTTCGGCCGGCCGAGGTGCGAGAGCAGGATCGTCCGCGCCCCCGCCGCTCGCAGATGGTTGAGCGTCGGCAACGACTCGACGATCCTCCGATCGTCGGCGACCTGCCCGGCGGGCGTCAGCGGGACGTTGAAATCGACGCGCACGAGCACGCGTCGCCCGCGGACCGGCGCCGAGCCGAGCCCGCGCTTCGCCACCATCGGCCCGCCCGAGCGGTCCCTCGCTAAGACCCTTGTGGCGTCCGGCCCCGCGCACGCTCGCGCATCGCCTGGACCGCCGCCCGCGTCGCAGGCATCGACAGGCCCCGGGCCTCGCCCCGGCGCAGCAGCTCTCCCGAGATGGCCTCGATCTCGGTCGGCCGCCCGCGCTCCAGGTCCTGCAACATGCTCGATCGGTTCTCGGCGGTCGCTCGGCTCACCCGGTCGAAATCCTCCTCCGCCTGCATCTCCGTCAACGACGCGCTCTCCGCCCGAGCGATCGCGACCGCCTCCCGCAGGAGCGCGAGCGACTCGCTGCGCAGGGGATCGGAGCGGACCGACCCGTTCACGACCCCGTGAAGCGCGGTCACGGGATTGATCGCCGCATTGACCACCGCCTTCCGCCACACCTCCGCCTCCAGGTCCGCTACGCGCCGGACCCGCACGCCACCGGATCGCAGCAGGTCCGCGAGAACGTCGGTCCCCGCGGCCGCGGGTCCGGCCCCCGCCGCGTCGGCCAGGACGATCTCCCCGTCGCCGGCCGCGCGGACGGTGCCGGGAGCGACCAGGGTTGCGGGGATCGAGTTGACCGCTCGGACGGTCCAGCGGTCCGGCTCGGTCCAGCCGGCATCCCGCAGACCGGATCGGGCCAAGCGGTCGATCCCGAGCCCGTTCTGGGGCAAGAGGGTCGGGACCGGTGGGCGGGTCCCGAGCTCGGCGAGCGCGGCGGGCAGATCGAACGTCTTGGTGGTCACCAGGCAGGCATCGGACGGCTCGCCCGGCTCCCATCGCGTGGCCGCCCGCGGATGCACGACGACGGGCTCGCGTCCGAGGATCCGAAGGCCGTCGGCCCGGATCGCCGCGACGTGATCGGCGCGGCCGACCAGCAGCACGTCGTGGCCGGCGCTGACGAGGCGAGCCCCGAGCAGGCTGCCGATCGCGCCGGCCCCGAGGACCACGACCCGCACGACGCGCCGCCGTCAGCCGAGCCGGCGGACGAGCTCGGAGAGCCCGGGCGCCTTGCCCCAGTCGCGACGCAGGAGGTCGAGGAGTCCCTCGTAGTACCGGACCTGCTCGCGCGCCTGCCGGACCTTGAGCACGAGGTACTCCTCTTCGCGGCGCAGGCGGACGAGCTCGACCATCAGGTCCTCCTGGGTCGCCAGGAGCTCGCTCTCAGTAACGGATGGTATGACTCGGGGAGCCACGGTTCACCTCGATCGACGTTCGGTCGCGCGCGATCGTCACGATCGCCTCGGCGGAGACCCGGAGTCGGACGAGCTCCTTCTTCATCCGGGCGAGGCGCAGTTCGAGCCGGCGTCGACGCTCGCGGACCTCCCCGAGCGACCGCTCGAGGACCTCCAGCCGCCGCCGCCACTTGTCTCGTTCCTGCACGCTGAGCAGGACCGAGTCGATGTCGACCATCCGGCGGGCGGACGGTCGTCAATAAGAATCAACTTTTCGCTGCAGGCCCCCGGCGAACTTTAAGCCCGAAGCGCGGTGCGTCGCGCGAGGCAGTGGAGATGGGCCTGCTCACGAAGGTCGCGGTGCTCGGGGCCGGGAACATCGGCGGATCGCTCGCCCAGCGGCTCGCGGAGATGGACGTCGCCCGGGAGGTCGCG
>JASHWW010000188.1 GCA_030043855.1 Thermoplasmata archaeon | reverse complement strand
CCGCTCACGTGTCGGAGGCGGCGGCGTCCGGCTCGGGCGCGCGCGGAGGCGGGGCCCGGCCGGCCGGGCTCTTCGGCCGGGGCAACCGGGGCCGCAGGTCGGACCAGACTCCATCGAGGACGACGTAGAAGTCCGCCGGGAGGCCGGTCGTGCCGAGCGCCGCCGCGGCCGCCTCGACCCGGGGTCCGAGGTCGGAGGTGTCGATCCCGTGCGACGCGCCGAACGCCACGCAGCCGCGGGCGAGCGCGAGCTGGGTCTCCGCCTCGCGACGGGCCCGGCGCGCCTCCTTCTCCGGAGCGGCGAGCTGGTGGTCCGGGTCCCAGTGCGGCGGCATCGGGGCGGGGATCGCCACCCGGAGCAGCTTGAACGGTTCGGGCAGGGACGGCCACCGCGGCTCCGCGAACCGGATCGACAGGCGGTCGAGCGCCTGGGTCGCGTTGCCGAAATCGCCGGCCGCGAAGTCGGCCTCGGCCTTCTCGAACGGTCCGATCAGCTCGGGGCTCGGCGCCCCCTTCCAGATCTCCAGCAGCAGAGCGACGTGGCTCGGAACGAGCCGGCGGAGGACCTTGCGGTCCGGCGGTTCGGGAACGGGCGCGACGGGCGGAGGCGCCTCGGCGACCTCGGGCGGGCGGTTCGGGGCGCCGGGCACCGGTGGAGGGTTCGGGCGTTCAGAGGAACGCCTCGAACTCCTTCGTCACCTCGGGGTACTTCTCGTGGACTGCCTTCAGGATGTTGTGGACGTTGAGCTTCTCCAGCTTGACGCCGGAGAGGGCGTCCACGACCTTGTCGAACGTCGCGTCGGAGAGGGAGACGAGCTTCTCCTTCGCCAGCCAGTTGCGGTAGAGCTTCTCCTCGAGCCGCGCCCGCCAGCCCGTCTCGTACTTCTGGAGGAACTCCTTCGTCGGGGTGCCGCCGAGCGCCGCCTCGGCCGCGACCTCGCCGCAGATCTTCCCGGCGATGCAGCCGTTGGCGATGCCGCCACCGGTGAGCGGGTCGATCATCCGGGCCGCGTCGCCGACCAGCATGATGCCGTCGTCGACCGTCTTCGGGAGCGGCTTCGAGATGGAGACGCCGCCGCCGACGACGTCGATCTTCCGTCCCTTCGCGTAGCCGGGGTGCTTCGCGATCCACCGGTCGAGGTACGTCCGCGCGTCGGCCGGGCTCGTCACCTGGCTGACCTGCACCCCGATCCCGACGTTCGCGAGGCCCTCCGCCTTCGGGAAGACCCAGACGTAGCCGCCGGGGGCGACCTTGCCGAGGTAGAAGTCGCAGTAGCGGACGTCGCAGTCGACGTTCGTCATCCGGTACTGCAGGCACGTGTCCATGTCGCGCATCGCGAGGTTCGTCGGGATGCCGGCCCAGCGGCCGACCTGGCTCTCGAATCCGTCCGCGGCGATCGTGATCGGCGCGCGGATCTCGAACGATTCGCCGAACTCCTTCGCGGTGACGCCGACGACCTTGCCGTGCTCCTTCAGCACGCCGGTCGCGGCGGTCTTGAGGAGCAGCTCGGCGCCCGCGTTCCCGGCGTCGATCGCGAGCTGCTTGTCGAAGCCGTCCCGCTCGACGACGTAGCCGACCTCGTTCCCCGCGTGCTTCTCGTTGATCTCGAAGACCTTCTCGCTGGGCGAGTAGATCCGGGCCCCCTCGACCTCGACGTTGATCCATCGGCCGGGGGTGATGCCGACCTCCGTCAGCCACTCCTTGCTCATCCCCTCGCCGCAGCGGACGGGGCTGCCGATCTCCTGCCGTTTCTCCAGCAGCAGGACCTTCGCGCCGCGCTTCGCGGCCCATTTCGCCGTCATGCTGCCGGCCGGGCCGGCGCCGATCACGAGGACGTCGGTCGTCAGGTTCTTCGGCATGGAGGGTTCCTCGACTCCGACCCCGCCGTCAGCCGATCTCGATCGCGCCGACGGGGCACGCCTTGACGCAGATCTCGCAGCGGGTGCAGATCTTCTCGTCGAACGTGATCCGCGTCTCGTCGAGGTAGATGCAGTTCAGCGGGCAGATCCCGACGCAGGCCCCGCAGTAGATGCAGAGTTGGCCGGACGATTCGATGTGGAGGCTCTTCTTGTTCGGCACGCGGGCCCCTCGCTCCCGACCGGGGACGATGGCTATTAAAGGATATCCCGGAGCGGCCGTCACGCCGCCGGCGTCGCGCCCGTCGCGACGGCCGGCGCCGCCCGCGCGGCGAGCCACCGCTCGGCGTCGATCGCCGCCATGCAGCCGGAGCCGGCCGCGGTGACGGCCTGGCGATAGTGCCGGTCGTGGACGTCGCCCGCCGCGAAGACGCCGTCGACGTTCGTGCGCGTGTGGTCGTGGACCCGCAGGTAGCCCTCGGGGTCCAGGTCGAGCACCCCCCGGAAGACCGCCGTCGCGGGCTCGTGGCCGATGGCGACGAACAACCCGCCGACGGGGAGTTCCTGGACGGCCCCGCTCGTGGTCGATCGGAGTCGCAGCCCCTCCACCGTGTCCTTCCCGAGGACCTCGACGACCTCGTGGTTCATCAGCGTCGAGATCTTCGGATGCGCGCGGGCGCGGGCCGCCATGATCGGGCTCGCCCGGAACCGGTCGCGTCGGTGGACGATCGTGACGTGGGTGGCGAAGTTCGTCAGGAAGAGCGCCTCCTCCATCGCCGTGTCGCCGCCGCCGACGACGACGAGCTCCTTGCCCTTGAAGAAGAACCCGTCGCAGGTCGCGCACGCCGAGATCCCGTGGCCCTTCAGCCGCTCCTCGGACGCGAGCCCCAGCCAGCGCGCACTCGCCCCCGTCGCCACGATCACGGCGTCGGCCCGGACCGACCCGTTCGATCCCGTGGTGATCCGGAACGGCGGTCGCGAAAAGTCGACCGCGACGACGTTGTCGTCGAGGTAGTCGGCTCCGAACTTCGCGGCCTGACGGCGCATCAGGTCGATCAGCTCCGGGCCCTGGACCCCGTTCGGGAACCCGGGGTAGTTCTCGACGTCGGTGGTCACGAGGAGCTGCCCGCCCGCCGGGACTCCGGTAATCACCAAGGGAGCGAGCTCGGCCCGCCCGCAGTAGAGGGCAGCCGTCAAGCCGGCCGGGCCGCTGCCCAGGATGGCGACCCGGACCGAGCGGTCGGCCGACGGCATGGCCGAACCACGTCGGGAGGGCGTTAAAGCGGCGCCCCCTCCGGTGTCGCGCCCGCTAGGAGGTGGTTCCGGGGCTCCCCGGCGGCGTGGGGGGCCGCCGGTGGCGGAGGTCGCGGGCGACCGACTCTCCGAGCGCGGTCAGTCTGTAGATCTTCAGGCGTCGCGGCTCGCCGGAGACGTGCCGCCGGTCGACTTCGACCACATCGGCGGCCTCGAGTCGCTGCAGGACCTTCGCCACCGTGCCCTGGCGGAGGCCGAGGGCCGCGCCGATCCCCTGCTGGGTGAAGCCGACCCGAGCGATCTCGTCGTTCCCCAGGCGGCCCAGCGATCCGAGGTGGGCGATCACGCGTCCGGCGGTGTCGGCGCCCTCGGACAGGCGGGGGCCGGGGTCGCGGCCCGACATCGACCCGCCCGTCGGCGCGGGGGCCGGGACGGGGGGCGTCGGAGCGACGAGCACCGCCGACGGGGCCGTCCGGTGGGCAGGGGGCGGGGTCGCCGGCCCCCCGGCCGCCACGCGATCGGGACCACCCCTCCGCCCGACGAGCGAGCGGGCGAGCCAGCCGACGACCCCGCCGACGACCGCTGCGGCCGCGAGCTCCTCCCAGATCACGGCGATCCCCGAGCGGCCTCCTGCATCGTCCGCTCGGAGAACACCGTTGCGCTCCCGGTCATGGGGGTGGCTCCCGGGGCGGGCCGCCCGGGCCGGTCAACTCTCGGACCCACCCCTCCCCCTCCTGGCGATGACGCCGTCGGGCCGCCCGGTCGCCGGCCCAGGCGGCGGCGATCCCCGCCGCCACCGCGACCGCTGCCGTGAGGGCGAGCCACAGAGACAGGTCGCTCGGGCTCCCCGCGGTCGGCCCGGTCGGCGGCGCGGCGGTGGCGAGCACGTCCAGGGTCGTCGCGACGACCGTCCGGTTGCCCGCCCGGTTCGCGACCGCGACCTCGACGGTGAAGTTCCCCGCGGTCCGGGGACCGCACGACAGCCGGGTGACGTTCGCCGACGTGCACCCCGACGGGAGGTCGAGGTAGGCGAACGTCAGCGGGTACGACGCGTTCGTCGTGACGACGAACGTCGTGCCCTCCCCGAGTTCGATCACGGAGGGCGAGGCGGCGAACGCGAGGACGTACGGGCGGCCGATGCCTCCCGCGGGCACCACGTCGAGCGTCAGGTTCGCGACCGAGAACCGCTGGTCGGGCGCCTGCACGTCGACGGAGATCGGGTACGCGCCGGCGGTCGTCGGCGTGCAGGCGAGCTGGGAGACGTTGGCGGAGTCGCATCCCGGTGGGAGGCCGGTGTACGAGTACGTCAACGGCGCCCCGCCGTCCGAGGCGCCCACCGAGAGCACGGTGTCGTTCCCGAGGACGAGGTCGTCCGGCGAGGCGTTGAACTCCGAGATCGCCGGAGCGCCGGGCGCTCCGCCGCTCACGACCGAGAGGTGGGCGGTGGCGGGGACCGAGACCCCGACCCCGTCGGTCACGGTCACCACGACCGCGTACGTGCCGGATTGGGACGGCGTGCACGGGAGCGTCGGGATGCTCTCGGTGGAGCACCCCCCCGGGAGTTGGGTGTACGCGTAGAAGTACGGCCCCTCCCCCGACGACGCGTTCGTCTCGAGCAGGGTCCGCGCCCCGACCGCCACGGTTGACGGCAGTGCCACGAGCGTGACCTGCAGGGCGGGCTCCACGATGAGGGAGACGGTCGCTTCGGTCCCGTTCCCGGTGGCGTCCACGACCGTGACGGTCACCGCGAACGGTCCCGACGCCGTCGGTGTGCAGCCGACCGTGCTCGCGTTCTGAGAGGTGCACCCGGTGGGGAGCCCTCCGTACGTGTAGGAGAAGGGAGCGGTCCCGCCGGAGACTCCGGTCGACAGCTGCAACGGGGCCCCGACCTCCGCCGGGTTCGGGTCCGCGGTCAGGGTCGCCGCGAAGCTCGGTCCGGTCGCCGAGACGTTCCCCCACGTCCACCAGGCCGTTCCGACGAGGACGACCGTCCCGGCGCCCGGGTCGTCGGTCGCCGCCGCGTAGCTCTGGGCGGGCGGGCCTCCCGGGCCGAACCGCTCCGACCAGCTCCCGTTCGCCAGCTCCCAGGTGTCGTTGAGCTCCGCGTCGGTCGTGAAATTGTACCCCCCGAAGAGTAGCACCGCCGCGAGGGACGGGTCGTAGGCGATCGCCGAACTCCCGCGCGCCGGGGGGTTCGTCGCGCCGGGCAAGGCGCTCCACGTCCCGTTGGCGAACAGCCAGGTCGTCGGATCGACCGCGGCGACCCCGGTCATGTACGTCCCGACGAGCACGACGGCGCCAGCCGCCGGGTCGTAGACGAGGTTCGACGCGGGAGCCCCGGGCGGCGCCCCCGCGGTCGCGCTCAGGTTCGTCCAGTTGCCGCCGTGGAACGCCCAGGTCCCGCCCGGGGCATCGAAGAGGACGGAGTACCCCTCGAGCGGGTCGTAGGCGAACCCGGCGGGGCTGCTCGCACCGGGCGGCGCGATCGGGGGGGTGATCTCGCTCCAGGCGCCTCCGACGAACTCCCACGTGTCCGCGCAGACCTCGCCGCCGGGGCAGTCGGGGCCAATCCCGCCGAAGAGGACGACGTAGCCGTCGGACGCATCGTAGGTCATGGCCGCGATCTCCCGCGGGCTCGGCGAACGCGCCGGCGGCAGCTCCGTCCAGGAGCCGTTCGCGTACGTCCAGGTGGCGTTGCAGAAGCTGGCGTTGGACGACGGGCACGAGGAGCCGTACCCTCCGAAGAGAACGACCTCCGAGTCGGCCGCGTCGTACGCCAGGCTGGCGCCCGTCAGCGGAGGAGGCGCCGCGACGGTCGCGTTGGTCCAGACCCCCGCCGCCTCCTCCCAGGTCACGACGAATCGCTGGGGAGGCGGGTTCGTCCCCACGACGAGGAGGGTCGAGGACGACGTGTCGACCGCCCCGACGCTGCCGAGGGCCGCGACGCCGGCCGGCAGGGAGACCTGCGACCACGTCCCGGATGCGAGCGTCCAGGCGAACGTCCCGGTGAGCGAGACTCCGAAGAACTCCACACCCCCGATCGACGGGTCGTCCACGCCCGACTCCATCCAGGTCGACGGCCCGGCGGTCGTTCCTATCGCGGTCCAGCCGCTCGTCCCCCACGTCCAGGTCGCGTTGTCGCTCGGGCTGGTGAGGACCAGGGTCCCCGACGTCGAGTCGTACGCCATCGTACCGGGGTACCCGACGAGCGGGCTGGCCCCGACGTCCGTCCACGTCCCGTTCGCGAACGACCAGGTCCCGTTGGTCACCACGTACACGTCCTCGTCCGTCGGATCGTAGGCGATCGGAAGGACGACGCCGGCCTCGCCGGACGGATGGACGCCCACCGAGAGCTCGGTCCAGACGTCGTGCGCGAACGTCCAGGTCGTGCTGTTCTGCGTGCAGTTCGTTCCCTGCAGCAGCACGATCTCCGCCGCCGCCGCATCGTACGCGAGCCCCGACCGGGCGTTCCCGCACGCGACCGGGCCGATCGCGAGCGACAGGTTCGTCCACGCGCCCTGCGCGAAGACCCACGTGGAGGTCGGGCCGTTCGAGGCGTACCCGCCCGACTGCGAGTCGAGGAAGACGACCCCTCCCACCGCGGGATCGTCGGCGAGGAGACCGGTCCCCGGGGACCAGGACGCCGGCGCGGACGACCCCGGGCCCGCGACCCACCACTCGGAGGAATTCGACGAGGCGGGCGTATGGCACGTCGCACCGGACGAGCCCCCGCCGCACTCCATCGCCCCGCCGGCCGCGGGACCTTGGGCCTGGGCGAGCGACCGCTCGGCCGACGCCAACGGATCGGCGGAGCCCGGGGCGGCGGTCGCGTTCGGGCGCGCGTTCGAGGAGGAGGTCGCCGTCGCGGCTCCGATCGACGGGACCAGCACGGCCAGGACCAGTACGGCGACGGCGATCGCGAGGACGCGGGAGGTGGAGGATCTCATCGACCGTCCGGTGGGCGCCCCGGCGGAAAAAGGCGAGCGTGAGATACGGCGGAGATATTCCCCGGAGCGGTCCCGGACGCGCTCAGGGGCGACCGGAGCGGGGAAGCGTGACCCGCCCGTCCGGGTCGGGCTCGACGTAGGACGATCGGTAGAACAGGAGCGGCGGCGCCTCCCGACCGAGTTCCTGGCGCACGACCTCTCCGACCAGGAGCCGGTGGTCGAATTGCGGCACGGTCGCCGCGGTCCGGCAGACGATCGCCCCGAGGGTTCCGTCCAGGAGGGGCAGTCGGTCCGGTCCCCGGTGCACCCCGACGCCGCGGAACTTCTCCTCCGATGCGACGGTGCGGGCGAACCGCTCGCTGAGCGCCCGCTGGTCCGCGGCGAGGACGTTCACGGCGAACGTTCCGCTCGCCGCGATCACGGGGAGCGTGTCGACGTCGTGCATCAGGCTGACGAGCACGCTCGGCGGTCGGAGCGAGACGGAGAGGAACGCGTTGACCGTGAGCCCCGCGTCGCGGCCCGCGTGGTGGGCGGTGACGACCGTCACGCCGGTCGCCCAGCGGGCCATCAGGCCGCGGAACGCGCCCGGGTCGATCGGAGGTTCGGACATCACTCGTCCCGCCACTTGAACAGCCGCACCGCGAGCAGGAAGATGACGACCGAGCCGATGAGGACCACGAGCAGGTCGGACAGCGCGCGGGCGGTGTTCGAGAACAGCATCACCTGGTTCATCCCGTCGATCACGTAGAAGAGCGGCAGGACGTGCGCGAACGACTGCAGGTACGGCGGGAACTGGGAGACCTGGAAGAACGTCCCCGAGAGGAACATCATCGGGAACGTGATGATGTTCCCGATCAGCGCCGCGCTCTCCGGCGTCTTCGCGACCGAGCCCGCGAGCATCCCGAGGGAGACGAAGAAGAACGGCCCGACGATCAGGAACGGAACGAGGCCGAGCGTGAGCGTGACGTGGGCGCCGAAGACCGTGACGCCGGTCGCGATCATGATCGCGGCGGCGACGAACGTGAGGGCCACGTACCACAGGACGCGGGAGGTGAGCCACTCGCCCCGGGTGAGGGGCGTGAGCGACAGCTGGCGGAAGATCCCCTCCTTGCGGTAGGAGGAAGTGATGTCGACGAGCGAGAACATCGGGCTCGTCAGGATCGAGAACCCGATCAGCCCGGGGATCAGGTAGTCGATGTACGTGTAGACCTGGCTGCCGACCTTCAGGTTCGCGAACCCGAGGACCGGCGCGCACGACGCGTTCGCGCCGCAGACCGCGTGGAGGTTGAAGTAGTTCTCCACGCCCGTGACGGCGCCGAGCACCGCCCCTTCCGACGCCGAGTCCTGGGGATTCGTGTAGACCGTGACGTTGACCGGCCGGTGCGCCGAATAGTTCGTCGCGAAGCCGTCGGGGATCACGATCCCGGCCACGTAGTCGTTCTGGCCGAGCCACGATGCGAAATTCGCCGGGGCGACGGTCGAGGTCGAGACGACGTTCACGTCGACGACGGACGTGTTGTTCAGCTCGGCGAGGAACTGGACGCTGAGCGGCGAGTTCCCGTCCTCGTTGAGGACGTAGACGGCGACGGAGCTGGTCCCGATGCTCGAGAAGATCAGCCCGAACAGGCCGATCAGGATGATCGGGAAGATCAGCGAGAAGAACAGGGCGACCGGATTGCGCACGTAGGAGCGGTAGACGACGCGGAAGTCCGCGGCGACGCGCCGCGGCCTCATGCGGCGCCGCCCTCCCGCAGGGCCCCCTCGTCCATCTGGCCGACCATCCGTACGAAGACGTCCTCGAGGTGGTCCCGCAGCGTCGAGAAGTCGTCCCACGGGATCCCGCTCGCCTGCACGGCCGTGAGGATGCGCAGCGCGTCGTGCGAGTCGGCGAGCTCGACCTCGACGTAGCCGTCGGCGGCGGAGACCGGCCCCGCGCCGTGCGATCGCAGGTAGTCCGCGAGCGACGGCGCCGCCCGGACCCGGATCCGTTCGGGCCGGCCGTGCGCGGCGATGATCTCGCCCGGCGTTCCGCTCGCGATGATTTTCCCGTGGTGGATGATCGCGACCCGGTCCGCGAGCAGCTCGGCCTCCTCGAGGTAGTGGGTCGTCAGGAAGACCGTGCGGCCCTCCCGCTTCAACCCTCGGATCACCTCCCAGATCGCCCGGCGGGCGTGCGGATCGAGCCCCGTGGTGGGCTCGTCCAGGAAGCAGATCTCCGGGTTGTTCACGAGCGAGAGCGCGAGCCCCAGCTTCTGCTTCTGCCCGCCCGAGAGCGTCTCGAACCGGGCCCCGGACTTGTCTGGGAGCTCGACCCGGCGGAGCAGGTCGGCCGGATCGGGCCGCGTCCCGAACAGGGCTGCGTAGTACTCGACCGCCTCCTTCGGGGTGATCTTCTCGAAGAACCGGAAGTCCTGCGGGATCACCCCGATCCGCCGGTGTAGCGCCGTTCCCTCTGTCCACGGGTCGAGCCCGAGGACCCGGACCGCGCCCGTGGTCGCCCGGCGGAGACCCTCGAGGATCTCCGTCGTCGTGGTCTTCCCGGCGCCGTTCGGACCGAGGAAGGCGAACACCGTGCCCGGGGCGACGGAGAAGTCGATCCCGGCAACCGCGGTCACCGAGGCGTACTGCTTCGTGAGCCCACGGACCTCGATCGCGAGGGGCATCGCGCCGGCGTGAGACCGGCGCTTATCAGTTCGTCGCCGGCGGGGGCGGGAGCGAGACGTCGACGGCGCCGCCCGCGGCGACCGGCGTCGTTCCGGCCGCGGTTTCCACCGCGAGGTCGCCCGGCCCGGTCCATCGGGCGGCCAGGCGTCCCGGCGACCAGCCGAGCGACAGACGACCGGGGCCGACCCGGAGCCGATCGAGCGCGGCCGACGTCCAGTCCGCGGGGAAGTTCGGCGCGACCCGGACCCAGCGGCGACGCGCGTCCACCGAGATCCCCCACAGGCGCTCGAACACCACCGTCAGGAACGGCGCGACGCTGAAGCCGAGCAGGAAGCACGAATCGTACGGCTCCGGCCGGTCCCCCCGGTAGCATTCGTTGGCGTCGCCGTCCTCCGCGGCGTACCGGTCGGCGAGCGTGCGCAGGTACCCGACCCCGCGCGTCGCGTCGCCGACCGCGAACGCGGCGTCGGCGGCCCAGGCGGTCGCGATCGACCAGACCTGGCC
>JASHWW010000187.1 GCA_030043855.1 Thermoplasmata archaeon | reverse complement strand
CCGTCCGGCCAACGGTCCCGGGCGACCTACCGGGACCCGACCTTCCACTGGCCGAACTTCCTGCTGATCCTCGACCGGATCCGGCTGAGCTCCGACGATCGCCTGCTCGAGGTTGCCTGCGGCGGGGGCGCGTTCCTGGGCCGGGCGCTCGCGTCCGGCTGCCGTGCCGTCGGGGTCGATCACAGCCCGCAGATGCTCGCGGTGGCGGCCGAGACGAACCGCACGGCGATCGCAGAGGGGCGGCTCGTCCTGCACCGGGCCGAGGCGGACCGGCTCCCCGTCCCGAGCGACGCGTTCACGTGCGTCGTCTGCACCGGCGCGTTCGGATTCTTTCCCGACCCCGAGGCCGCCATGGCCGAGATGGCACGGGCCCTCCGACCGGGCGGCCGGCTCGCGATCTTCGTCGGGACGGCGGAACTCCGCGGGACCCCGGCCGCTCCCGAGCCGATCGCCTCCCAGATCCGATGGTACACCCCGGTCCAGATGACCGAGTTCTGCCGGACGGCCGGACTCGTCGACGTGCGCACCGACGCACCGGACCTCGAGCCGTACGCGCGCCGGGCGGGCGTCCCGGACGAGGCGCTCCCGTTGTTTCGGGGAGGCACCGGGTCGTGCTTTCTCTGGGCCCGGAAGCCCGGGGCCCCCGACTCGCCGAAGGGGAGCCCCGGTTAGTCCGGCGCCTCGCGATCGCCGACGGCGCGGGGATCGGGACTCCGAACGCGGCGGACCGACGGACCGCCGCATCGCCGACAGACCGTCGGCCCGGCCGACCCCACATAGCCGCAACGGAGACAGAAGCCCTCGGTGCCGCCTCCGGTCCTGGCCGCGTCGGGCGCCGCACGCGCCACGGTCGCGCGTCGGGTGAGGCGAGCGGACCAGGCCAGGATCGCTGCTTCCACCCCGATCCCGAGCACGATGAGCAAAGCGCCCATCGCTTCCCAGAACGGGGCGCGACGAACGAAACCGGCGACGAGGACCGCGGCCCCGGCGAGGATCAGGGCGTGATACGCGAGCAACGGAACGCCGACGGTTCGGAGAACGCCCCGCACTTCGGCGCTCCGACCCGTCCCGTTCGGGTCCGGGGACGTCCCCGCGGTCACGTCCTCGGCAGGGCGGACGGTCCCTTACCACGGCGCCCCCGGCGTTTTGTGGGTGCCGCGACGTATCCGGGCCCGGTCGCCGATGACCGAAATCCTCACGATCCCCGCCCACGACGTCGTCGCTCGCGTGCATCCGCGGCCGCCTCCCACGGAGGCGGACGAGGTCGCGATGGCCGTCGGTCGGGTGATCGACGAGGTGCTCGCCGAGTTCGGGCACCGGATCCGGTCGGGCCATCGCTGGTCCGCGACCGCGATCCGAGCGGCTGCGACCGACGGCCTGGACCGAGCCCTCGAGGAAGCTTCGGGCGAGGTCCCGGCCCTCGACCGACAGCGGCAGGCGGAGCGGATCGTCGAGGTCGTGCAGGCGTATCGGACCTCGCCGCTCTTCGGCCTCGCCCGGCCGAAGACCCGGATGATCCTGATCGGGGATCGCGTCGGCGTGTACGCCCAACCCGACTTCTGGGACGGCCGATCGCGCATCTTCGAGCTGAAAAGCTACCGGGCGATCCCACCGCCGCCGGACGTCGCGCTGCAGCTGCGGCTGTTCCAGCTGGCCTATCCCGGGTTCGAGGCGCACCTCGTCTGCCTCGACCGCCACGCGTCCCCGGTCGCCGTGTCGTCGGCCGTCGTCCCGCCACCGACCGACGAGGACGCGCGGGCGACCCTCCGGACCGCGTACGATCTCGGTCGGCAGTTCGGGGTCCCGAAGGTCTACGAGTACCTCGACACTCCGATCGTTCGGGTTCCGCTGCCTCCGGACGCACCCTAGCCTACGCGTCCCGCGCCGGATCTTCCCCCGGTCGAGGCGAGGCGGTTTACGCCTCCGGGCGGTGCGTGGGTCGATGCAGACGCGTCGCCTCGGCCGCAGCGGCCCGACCGTGTCCGCGATCGGCCTCGGCTGCATGTCGGCGTCGCAGTCGTACGGAACGCCGGACGAGACGGAGGGCCTAGCGACGATTCGCCGTGCCCTCGACCTCGGCGTGACCCTCCTCGACACGGCCGACATCTACGGGCCGTTCACCAACGAGCGGCTCGTCGGGCGCGCGATCGAGGGACGGCGGGACGACGTGGTGCTCGCGACCAAGTGCGGCTTCGTCCCCGGGCCGCCGGGCGGACCGAACTCGCTCGACGGGAGCCCCGAGCACATCCGGGCCGCCTGCGACGCGAGCCTCGCGCGGCTCGGCGTCCGGACGATCGACCTCTACTACCTCCATCGGGTCGATCCGAAGGTCCCCATCGAGGAGAGCGTGCGGGCGATGGCGGGCCTGGTCGCCGACGGGAAGGTCCGGTACCTCGGTCTCTCCGAGGTCCATCCGACCACCCTCCGGCGCGCGTGCCGGATCCATCCGATCGCGGCGGTCCAGAGCGAGTACTCCCTGTGGACTCGGGACGTCGAGCGCGGCGTCCTTCCGGTCTGCCGGGAGCTCGGGGTCGGGTTCGTCCCGTTCAGCCCCCTGGGGCGCGGCTTCCTGACGGGGACGGTCCGCTCCCTCGACCACCTGCCCGCGAACGACTTCCGTCGGGGCGTGCCCCGGTTCCAGGGCGAGAACCTCGCCCGCAACCTAGCCATCGCCGACGAGCTCGGCACGATCGCGCGGGAGCACGGGTGCACGCCGGCCCAGCTCGCGCTCGCCTGGCTCC
>JASHWW010000029.1 GCA_030043855.1 Thermoplasmata archaeon | reverse complement strand
GGAGGCTCCTCGGCGCGCTCGGGAGGCCTCCTCGCGCTACCGGGGAGCGCGGCGCGGAGCGGGGGCGGCCTGGCGGGGCGGCTCGGGGGATCGTTCAGTGGTTTTACGGCGGTGGAGGGCGCGAGGCGCAGGGGTTTGGGTGGCTGTATAGGGGGGCAAAGGGTTTTTCTCGGGTGTGACGCCTCCGCGGGTCGTGCCCCCACGGCCGTTGCTCTCCGACGACGAGGAGCAGGCGGAGCGCGACGATCGGGAGAAGCTCCGATCGATCGACGCCAAGCTCGATGCGCTCTTCCGGCGCCGGGGCGACCTGATGGCGCAGGCCCGGTCGATCTCGGGCGAGCAGAGGGCCCTGTTCGACCGGCGGCAGGACCCGCAGGCCGAGGTCGAGCGTCTGTACGACGAGCACGGCCGCCTGGGCGGCCGGCTCGCGGAACTCCGCCGGGAGCGGGACGCGGCGCGGCGCCGACTCGAGACCGCCGTGATCCACCGACGCGAGCTGACCCTGCAACTCGGTCCCGGAGACCGCATCCGCCCGGACGCCATCCGCAAGGAGATCGCCGACCTCGAACACCGGCAGCAGACGACCGCGCTGTCGATCGAGGACGAGAACGCCCTGATCGCCCGGTTGCGCCAGCGGGCGCGGGACCTGAAGGACGTCGAGGCGCGCACCGCCGTGATCGCCCAGCACGACCAGCAACGCAAGGAGGCCGACCAGGCGATCCTCGCCGCCCGCGCCGAGGTCGAGCGCCTCGCGAAGGAGCTGGAGGCGACGAAGGCGGAGCGGGACCGGGCGATGGCCGCGGTCCGCGAGAAGCTCGCCGCCGCGGGAGGGATCCTGGCCGACTTGCGGGCGAAGGGCCGCGCCCGCGCCGACCTGATGGAGAAGGTCTACGCCGTCTCGCGCGAGATGGACGGCCTCGAGCGCGAGGGGCGGGAGCTACTGCAGCGGTCCCGTTCGCGGCGGGACGAGGCGCGACGGACGTTGCGCGAGTACGGCCGCGGGCGGGGAACGCCCACGGAGAGCGTCCTCGCGTCCGCGGCCGAAGCCCACCTCGAGGAACTCCTCAAACGCGGGCGCGTGACCCTCTCGGGCTGATCGCCGCCGCGGTCACGACTGGATCGAGACGATCGTCATCTGGAAGATCAGCGTCTGCCCGACGACCTCGCGGTTGAAGTTCTCCGTGAACGTCCCGCTCCCGACGTTCACCGCCGAGATGATGAACTGCGTCTCGGTCGATCCGCTGCACGAGAATCCGGTGCTGGAGTGACCCAGCACGAGGCCGTTCTGGGCCGGACTCAGGACGTTCGTCAGCGAGATGGTGGTCGCGGTCACGTTCGACACCGTCACCGGCCAGCCGTGGGGCGAGGAGGTCCACCCGACGGCCGGTAGGTTCTCGACGACGACCGTGGTCGCGTTCGCGGAGAGGACCAGCACCGGCCAACCGTAGGTCGGATCGGCGAACTGCGTCCCGGCGACCGCGCTCTGGCCCGGATACGCGGTCGCGAACGCGGCGGTGGCGAGGGTGACCAAGGTCGGGAGGGTGTACTGGAGCGGTTGGCTCACCAGACAGCTGGCGTTCTGCGGTCCGTATCCCTGCGACGCCGGGAACGAGATGATCCGGGTCTGGTTGACGGCCATCCCGAGCAGGCCCGTCCAGAACCCCGTCACCAGCCCCGAGGTCGGACCGACGAGCGCGGTCAGCGGCGTGTACGTACTGGCGTTCCCCCGGAGCGCGAACTCGAGCGACTTGGGGTACGTGGCGTTGTTGAGGGCCACCGAATAGATCGACGTATCGAAGACGCGACCGACCTGCGGGCTGCTCCCGAAGAACCCGATGTAGTTCACGCTGACGTTGTCGCCGACCGCGACCCGCGTGGGGCCGGAGGGAGCGGCCGGGTGGTTGAGGTAGTAGAGGACCCCGGCCGTGGCGCCGCCCCCGACGATGACGAGGGCGACGAGGACCACGAGGACCGTCCGCGAGAATCGGCGTTCGACCATGGAGCGTGCGGTGTTGCGAGGTGGGGGTCAGCTCGTCGCTGGTCTCGTCATCGGTTCGGAGAGACAGGTGGTCCTCATTCCCCCGCGCCTCGGAGTCCGGGGGCTATATATACGCTCCTTCCGGATCGGCGGTGGATCACGAGCGCCGCAGCTTGCCGACGATCGGCTCCTCGATGACCCCGTCCTCTTCGAGCCGGTTCAAGACGGCTTCCGCGCGTTCTGCGACGAGGCCCCGGGCCGTGGTGCGCTCGAGCAGCGCCTTCCAATCCGCGTAGCCATCGACGGACCCGTCCGCCACTTCGTCGAGCAGGTCGAGGAACAGCGACTCCTCCGCCCGTTCCGCCGCCGTCGGGGCGGGCGCCGGCGGGCGCGGCGGGGGGGCTCGCGAGACCCGGACCTCGGGAGGAGGGGCGACGCTCGCGCCCACCGGCCCCAACCCGCCTCCCACGGCGCGAACGACCGCGGTCATCTCGCGTCGGAACGCGGCACGGTCGACCTGGGGGTACCGGACGAGCGAGGCGCGCGCCGCCCGCACCCAGACCGACGGGATCCCGTCCTCGGCCAGGACGTGGTCCGAGACCGAGGGTTCCTTTTCGAGTCGCTCCACGAGGTCCAGCCGGTCGAGCGTCTGTCGCGCCACGTCGGCCAACACCGAGCGCTCCTCCCCCTCGGCCACGGCCCGGATCCCTTCGGCCCGGACCGAGACGTACCCCACGCCGTCCCGGCCGCGGTAGAGGTGCGTACGGCCGACCACGATCGCGGGCCGGGGCGTCGGCACGGCGCGGAGCTGGGCCATCGCCCGGGGCTGGAAGGAACCGGCCGTGATCGCCACGGCGCCGGTCGGGTCGGCGAGACGGGATCTCCAGAACGGCTGATTCTGGTCGCGTCCGATCGGTTCCGCCGGCGAGAGGGTACCGGCGACGAGGACCCGGCTCATGCGGGCGCCGAACGGGCTGAGCAGGTACGAGGTCGCCCGCTCGCCGGTCCCTTTCTCCTCCTCGAGCGACGCCTCGAGCTCTCGCGCCGTGACGCGCCAGGCTGGCTCCCGGAGCGACATCATCCCCCCGAGCCGAGCCGCGCGGACAGCTCCTCGGCGGTCGCGTCGAGGTCGAGATCGATTCGCTCGACGGACTCGGGGAAGACCGTGACTCCGAAGTCGTCCTTCGTGCCGGAGCCGCGGACTCGCAACCGGCGTCCGAACACGGACTCGAACAATTGCTCCTCGAGCACCGAGGGGTCGGGCAGGTCGCGAAGCCGGCTCCGTGCCTCCTCCAGCGTCACGCCCCAGAGGCGTTCCGTATCCGCCCGCCCGACATTGACCGTGACCGCCCCGGTCCCGTCGTCCAGGACCAGGCGGGCCCGGAGGTCCGGCTGGCCCTCGACCTGTCCGTGGACCCGGCAGAGCCCGCTCGTCACGGAACGTCCGCAGGTCGGACATCGGTAGACGAGTCCGCTCGGCGGCAACAGGCCTACGACGAGCCCCTCGACGGCCACCGCCACACCGCCCCCGTCATCCTCCACCTCCGCGATCGACCGCGGGGGAGCTCGCAGGAGCTCGGCCGGCTCCGGCAACTCCGCCCCGTCGATGCGGGTGAGGATCGTCCGCTCGTCGAGGACCAGTTGCGGCCGGCCGCGGAACGCGCGCACGTAGACCCCGGCGACGCGCACCGCCTCGCCGGCCGTCAGCCGGAAGTCGCTCCACGCCGAGAACGCGATCGGGGCCGTGCGGTCGGCCAGGAGACCCTCGTAGACGACCCGCCGTTCCTCGCCGACACTGACCGTGCGGGAGGCGACGCGGACGACGCGCGCGTCGAGGCGAAACCCCTCCTCGCCGGGCCGCAGGTCGCGCACCGACCGGCTCGGGACATCGTTGCCGTCGACCGGCGGGAGCTCCGCCGCGCTCGCCGGGCCGACCCGGGTCTTCCACGTGAAGGTCAGTTCGGATCGGCCGCGGAACTCCCGGACCTCCGCCCCGACGGCCCGCAAGACGGCCCCCCGCTCGAGCCCCTCCCGGGGCGGGTCCCACCAGGTGTAGCGTACGGTAGCGGTGCCGTCACTGAAAAGCCCCGAGACCAGGGGCCGCCGGCTTCCGTCGGAGCGCCGGGTCACCTCCCGCCGCTCCAGGGAGACGACGCGCCCGACGACCTCCACGGGGGAAACCGTCGGGCGGAGGTCGCGCAGCCGGACCTCCGGAACGGTCGGAACGGCGTTGGTCGCCGGCATCGGAACGGCGCGAACGGTCGGGGTCGATAAAGCTCTCCCGGTCGCACCGGACGATGCGCGGTGGACGGAGCGCCGACGCGGACCCGCGTCGTGCCCCGTGACAATCCTTTTGGCGTGGACCTCATGCGGAACCGACCGTGCCGCCGAAGTTCCTGCCGAAGGTCGACCGGATCCTGGCGGCCCGGAACTCGCTCGTCTGCGTCGGGCTCGATCCGGACCCCGCCGCGATGCCGAAGGCGCTGCGCAAGCTGGCGCCCGGCGCCCAGCTCGACCGGTTCCTGGACGGGATCGTGCGGGCGACGCTGCCCCATGCGGCGGCGTACAAGATGCAGCTCGGTTCCTACTTCCAGTACGGCGCCCGCGGCATGCAGTCCCTCGAGCGCGTCGTCCGGACGATCGGCCCCACCCGACTTCGGATCCTCGACCTGAAAGCGAACGACATCCCGAACACGATGCGGATGCTCCGGGACGGGGTGTTCAAGCGGTTCGGCTTCGATGCGATCACCGTCACCCCCTGGCTCGGGTGGGAGTCGTTCCAGCCGTTCCTCGACGACCCGGCGCACGGGATCTTCGTGGTCGCCCACTCCTCCAACGCGGGCGCGCTCGACTTCCAGGAGATCCCCACGCCCCGCGGTCCGCTCTGGCTCGCGATCGTCGGAGAGGTCCGAAGACTCGCACACGCGCACGGCAACGTCGGGGTCGTGTTGGGCGCGACGTTCTCGGACGCCTTCCGTGCCGCTCGTTCCACGCTCGGGAACCAGATCCCGATCCTCGTGCCGGGGGTCGGAGCCCAGGGCGGGTCGCTGGCGACCGCGGTCCGCGAGGGGGTCGACGCGCACGGGCGGGCGCTCCTCGTCAACGCCTCCCGGAGCATCCTCTACGCGTCGGCCGAGGCGAACTGGAAGCGGGCCGCGGCGGCCGAGGCCGAGCGGCTGAAGGTGCAGATCAACCAGCTGCGCGCAGGCGCTCGTACAGCCTGAGCAACTGCCCGGTGACGGTCGCGAGGCCGTACCGCTCCTCGGCCCGACGTCGGGCCGCCGCGCCCATCCGGCGGGCGAGCGCGGGATCGTCGAGCAGCGACCGCAGCTTGGCGGCGAGGTCGGTGGCGATCAACGGCTCCACGAGCACTCCTTCCCGACCGTCGTCGATCACCTCCCGGACGCCCGGGACGTCGGCCACGACCACGGGAAGGCCCATCGCCATCGCCTCGACCGCGGCGAGGCCGAACCCCTCCAGCCGGTTCTGCGACGGAAAGACGAACGCCTGGCCCAAGGCCAGGTACCGCGGAAGGTCGTCGTCGGAGACTCCCTGGCAGAACCGAACGCGATCGACGACCCCACGACGCCGGGCCTCGGCCACCAGGTGGGGAAGGTGCGGCCCGGCCCCGATGACGACCAGCACGACATCGGACGGCAGCTCGCGGAGCGCCTCGAGGATGACATCGACGCCCTTGTGGGGGACGAGACGCCCCGTGAAGACGAGCACCCGGTTCCCCTCCAGTCGCAGCTCCCGGCGCAGGTCCTCCGAGGGAAGTCCGGGACGGAACCAGTCCAGGTCGACGACGGACGGGATGATCTCGAGCGGCAGCCCCCGCAGGCCCGCCGAGGTGACGCCGTAGCTGCGGGTGTGCACGATTACCTGCCGGACGCTCCGGAGCGTCGAGGGGAGGAACGTCCGTTGGTACACGCCGGTGAGCAGCCGGCCGACTCCCTCGAGGTAGAGGTCGCAGTGGTACGTCAGACAGACCGGCACGTTCCGTGCGTGCAACGCCCGGCTCGCGAAGAACGACGTGAGCGGCGGGGGATAGTGCAGGTGGACGACGTCGGCCGCCAGGTCCCGGACGGTCCGCCCGGTGCCGTAGTCGACCGGTGTCTTGAACGCGACGCCGGCCGTCTTCGCCCGGACGATCCGGAATCCATCGTCGACCTCCTCGACCGGCAGCTCCGGGGAATAGCGCGACGTGACGACGGTGACCTCGTGCCCCTGGTGCGCGAACGCCCGGGCGAGGGTTCGCACGTGCGACTCGACCCCGCCGGCGTGCGGGTCGAAGAACGGGGTGACCTGTACGATCCGCACGGCCGCGGGGGTACCGCCTTCCTTCCCTTTACGGCCACCGATGCGGGGGAGCGGGGCCGCCTACGCGGCGGTCGCGTCGCGCCCGCCGGGGGTGCCCAGGGGGACCGACTCGCGGCTCTGCAGCAGGGCGTCGGGCGCGAGCGTGGAGATCTCGACCCCGTGCATCGCGTCGCCGAGACCCGAAGAGACGCGCGCCAGGATCTCGGGGTCGTCGTAGTGGAGCGACGCCTCGACGATCGCCCGGGCGACCTTCATCGGGTGCTGGGCCTTGAAGATCCCGCTGCCGACGAAGATCCCATCGACGCCGAGGAGCCGGCAGAGCGCGGCATCCGCGGGCGTCGCGATGCCCCCGGCGGCGAAGTTGACGACGGGCAGGCGCCCGGCCGACCGCACTTCGACGACGAGCGCCTCGGGGACCCGCTCCTGCTTCGCCCAGGCGGCGAGCTCCTTGCGCGGCAGCTTCCCGACGGCGGCGACCTCGGAGTTGATCTGCCGGATGTGACGGACGGCCTCGATCACGTTCCCCGTGCCGGCCTCGCCCTTGGTGCGGACCATGGCCGCGCCCTCGTCGATCCGGCGGAGCGCCTCGCCGAGGTTCCGCGCGCCGCAGACGAACGGCACCTTGAACGCCTTCTTGTCGACGTGGAGGAACGGGTCGGCGGGCGTCAGGACCTCCGACTCGTCGATCATGTCGACGGCGAGCGACTCGAGGATCCGCGCCTCCGCGGTGTGGCCGATCCGGCACTTCGCCATGACGGGGATCGAGACCCGCTCCTTGATCTCCCGCACCTTGAGCGGATCCGCCATCCGCGCGACGCCCCCGGCGGCTCGGATGTCCGCCGGCACGCGCTCCAGGGCCATCACCGCGACGGCCCCGGCCTCCTCGGCGATCGCCGCCTGCTCGGCGGTGGTGACGTCCATGATCACCCCGCCCTGCTGCATGCGGGCGAAGCCGCGCTTCAGGAGGTCGCTGCCGAAACGGAGCTTGGGGGGGGCGTTCGCCATGGGCGACGGCTGCGAAACGTGCGCTCCGTATAAGACGGTCGGTGGGCCGGTGGTCGGGCCAACGTTTAATCGTCCCGTCCCCTCGACCGGTCGCAGGGGGAGCTGGGCACCGGCTGAGAGGACGGGGACCACCCCGTCGACCCCACGAACCTGTCGGGATAATGCCCGCGAAGGGAACGCGATGGGAGCACTGACGGACCTCTCGGCCGACCGGCCGTTCGGATGACCTCGAGCGGCGCACGGCTGCGCCGTCCGGGGCGGCTCGGACGGGTCCTCGTCGCGGTCGCGATCGCGACGGTCGTGGTGCTCGGCGGGTTCGCTCTCGCCGAGTACGTCGCGAACGACCTCGGCGGAACGACCCTCGTCATCTACACCTACCCGAGCCTGTTCAACGGCACCGACTGCAACGTCCCGTACGCGGGAACGGTCTTCGCGCCGTTCGAGTCGGCCCACCACGTCCACATCGAGGTCGAGTGCCCGGCGGGGACGCTCGTCAACACGCTCCTCGCCCAGGCGAACGCGCCGACGGCCGACCTCGTCATCGGGCTCGACGAGATCACCGCGCCCGAGGCCGAAGCCGACCACCTCCTGGTCCCGTACGCCCCGCCCGCGCTCGCGGACGTTCCTCCCGCGCTCGACGCCGAACTCTCCCCCGACGACGGCGCCGTCCCCTACGAGTGGGGGTACCTCGCGATCGACTACGCGAGCGCGTTCGCCGCCGCGACCGACGGGGCGGTCGCGCACGCCACCTTCCCGGAGATCGCGGCGAACGCGAGCTGGTCGCGCCAGCTCGTGGTCGAGGATCCGTCCCTCGACATCACCGGTGAGGAGTTCCTCGCGTGGGAGGTCGAGTACTACACGCACGTCCTCCACGAGAACTGGACGGAGTTCTGGAGCGCGGTGAAGGGCTCGCTCCCGCCCCCGGCGCCGGATTGGGGGACGGCGTTCGGCGAATTCATGGACGCGCCCGGGCAGAACCAGATGGTCGTCAGCTACTCGACCGACCCCGCGTACGCCGCCTACTACGGGGAGGGCGGATCGTTCAACTCGACGGTCGCGTGGTGGAACGGGACGGCGTACGGCTGGCGGACCGTCTACGGCATCGGGATCGTCAGCGGGACCCGTCACTTGACCCTGGACGAGCAGTTCGAGAACTGGTTCCTGAGCGGCGCAGTGCAGACCGTGATCCCGACCACGGAGTGGGAGTACCCCGCGAACACGACCGTTCCGCTGCCGGCGGTCTTCGCGGCGGCCCTCGACCCGAGCGGGATCGTCCCGCTGAACGACGAGACGACGCCGGCCGCGCTCGCGGCGTCGCTCCCGGGATGGGTGGAGACGTGGCTCGATCTCTTCTCGTGAGGGTCGTCGGCGGGTGGCGGTCGTGGGGCGGGCTCGTCCCGATCGTGACGTTCGTCGTCCTCTTCGGACTCCTGCCGATCGGCATCCTCTTCGGCACGACGCTCGCCGGCGCCGGGGGCCTCTCGGGCCTGGTCGCCGTCGCCTCCGACCCGCTCAACCAGCGATCGGTCGGGAACTCCCTGCTGCAGGGCGGGCTCTCCGCGGGCCTCGCGGTCGCGATCGGCTATCCGGCCGGCGTCTTCCTGGGGCGATACTCGTGGCCCGGCCGTTCGGCCGTACGGGGCTTCCTGCTGGTCCCGTTCCTGCTGCCCAGTCTGGTGGTCGTCCTCGGGGTGCTCGACCTGTTCGGCCCCTCCGGATTCCTCTCGGGCCCGGTTCCGGCGTTGCGCCCGTTCGGGAGCGGCATCCCGTCGATCGTCGGAGCGAACCTGTTCTTCAACGTCCCGATCGTCATCCTGTTCACGGCCGCCGGCTGCGATGCCGCCTCGCCCGAACTCGAGGAGACAGTCGCCACGTTGGGAGGGCGCCCGTGGCGGGCGTACCGCGATGCGTGGGGGGCGTCCACCTGGGTCGGGGCCAGCGTCGGGGGACTCCTGACGTTCCTCTTTTCCGCGCTCTCCTTCGCCCCCCCGCTCCTGCTCTGCGGGACCCGGTGCTACACGATCGAGGCGCGGATCTACTCCCTCGACCAGGTCCTTCTCGCACCGGACGCGGCGGGCGTGCTCGCGCTCCTGGCCGTCGTACTGTTCTTGGCGCCGACCGCCGCGTATCTCGTGCTGCTCGGCCGTCTCCGAACCCGGCCGTCCCGGCGGATCCGCCCCCTCCGACCGGCCCCGCTCCGCTCGCCGGCCGTCCTCGCGATGGCCGGGGTCACCGCCACGGTCGCCCTGGCCGAGGGGGCGCTCCTCGCGGCGATCCTCGCCCGGACCTTCGACCCGGTCGGCGGTGGCGGCGTCGGGAGCGCCTGGGGAACCCTGTTCTCCGCGGCGACCGCGACCCGTCTCGGCCTCCCGGTGCTCGCCGCGCTCGGGAACACGATCTTCTTCGCCACGGCCGCGAGCTTGCTGACCGTCCTCCTCGGGATCGCCGCGGCGCAGGCCGTGGCGCGCCGGCCGCACCGGGGCGTCGTGCTCGGCGGGCTGCTGTTCCTCCCGCTGCTGCTCTCCCCGATCGTGCTGGCCTACGCGCTGGCGACCTTCTGGCGTCCCGTGATCGGCGGGGCGCCGAACGTCTGGCTGTTGATCGTCGTGAGCCAGGCGGTCCTCGCGCTGCCGTTCGCCGTGCAGAGCGTGGAGATCCCGCTGGCGGGCCTGGCGGCCGGCGCGTCCGAATCGGCGCGAACGCTCGGGGCCACGCCGTGGGTCGCGTTCCTGGACGCCGACCTCCCGCGAGCGCGGGACGGACTGCTCACCGCCGGGATGTTCGCGTTCGCGCTCGGGCTGGGCGAGTTCACCGCCACGTACTTCCTCGTCACCCCGCAGTTCACGACGTTGCCCGTCGCGCTGTACGGGCTCACGGACGCCCGGGCCTTTCCGGTCGCGGACGCCGCCGCCGGGCTGCTCCTCCTGCTGAGCCTCGCCGTCTTCCTGGTCCTCTCCGTCGGAGGTCGCCGTGTCGAGCTCTGAGCCGGTGCTTCGGGTGGAGCGCCTGACCAGCGCCTGGGACGGCGCACCGGTCCTTCGCGGGATCTCCTTCGATCTCCGGTCCGGTGAGCTCCTGTCGTTGCTCGGTCCGAACGGCAGCGGGAAGACGACGTTGTTGCGGTGCCTCGCCGGCCTCGACCGGCCGACCGGCGGCCAGCTGTGGCTGCGCGGAACGGAGATCGGACGGTGGCCGACGCACCGCCGGGGCATCGGGCTGATGTCGCAGGAGCCCGCCCTGTTCCCCCACCGCACCGTCCTCGAGAACGTCGCGTACGCGCCGCTCCTCGCCGGCCGGACGGACCGCGCGGCCCGCGACGAGGTCGCTCCCTTGCTCCAGCTCCTCCGGATCGAGGCGTTCGTGGACCGCCGGCCGGACCAGCTGTCCGGCGGGGAACGGCAGCGGGTCGCGCTCGCCCGGACGCTCGCGGCCCGGCCCGCCGTCGTGCTCCTCGACGAGCCGTTCGCCTCGATCGACGTCGAGCTGCGCAGCGAGCTGCGCGCGGAGTTCCGGCGCGTCCTGCGCGAGCTCGGGGTCGCGGCGGTCCACGTCACCCACGACCGCGAGGAGGGGCTCTTCCTCGGGGACCGCGTGGGGCTCCTGTTCGACGGGCAGCTCGAGTCCCTCGGAGTGCCGTCCGAGATCTACGCCCACCCGACCTCGGTCCGCGCCGCGCGACTGCTCGGCTACAACGTCGGATCCGATGCGACGGGTCCCTTCGCGGTCCGACCCGGGGAGGTACGGCTCGGGGCACCGGGCGCGGGCCGACGCGTCGGGACCGTCGTCGCGGCCGGTACGGTCGGGGACGTGGGCCTGACCATCGTCGCATTCGAGGACGGCGCCCGCTGGGAGGTCCGGGTCCCGCCGGCGGCTCCCGGAGCGTCGATCGGCGCGCGCGTGGGGGTCGACTGGGACGCGGAGGTCCCTCTGGGGCCGGCGCCGGAGCCCTCCAAAGAGCCCAAAAACGGACGGACTCTCCAGCGACCATGAACTCCCCCCATCCCCTCGGCGCGACGGAGACGGTCTCGATCGCCGGACGTCCGACGACCGTCGTCCGCGTCGAGCGGGTCGACGGGGTCGATCCGGCCCGCCTCGCCCGACGGCCCCGTACCGTTCGGGTGTTGCTGGAGAACATCGTCCGGCACTTCGACGCGAAGATCGCCGATCTCGCGGCGATCCGGGCCGTGGCCAACGGCGAACCGCTGGCGGACACCGTCGAGCTGCCGTTCTATCCCGAGCGGGTCCTCCTGCAGGATTTCACCGGCATCCCGGTCCTCGTCGACCTGTCCACCCTGCGGAACGCCGCGACCGCCCGGGGGCTCGCGGCCGAGCGGATCAACCCGACCGTGCCGGTCGACCTCATCGTCGATCACTCGGTCCAGGTCGACAGCTACGGCTCGGCGCGGTCGCTGCTCATCAACCTCGACCACGAGTACGAGCGGAACCACGAGCGGTACCAGTTCCTGCGATGGTCGAAGGGGGCCTATCGCAACCTCCGCATCGTACCGCCCGGGAACGGCATCTGCCACCAGGTCAACCTGGAGCACCTCGCGGCCGTCGTGGTCGCGGGCGGAGACGACGGCTCGGTCGCGTACCCGGATACCGTGATCGGGACGGATTCCCACACCACGATGGTCAACGGGATCTCCGTCCTAGGCTGGGGCGTCGGAGGCATCGAGGCGGAGGCCGTGATGCTGGGGGAGCCGTACTTCCTCGGCCGGCCGACGGTCGTCGGGGTCGAGCTGAGCGGGTCGCTGCCGAGCGGCGCGACCGCCACCGACCTCGTCCTGACCGTCACGCGGAAACTGCGGGAGAAAGGGGTCGTCGACAAGTTCGTCGAGTTCTTCGGCCCCGGCGTCGCCCATCTCTCGGTCCCGGACCGCGCCACGATCTCGAACATGTGCCCCGAGTTCGGGGCAACTGCGGGCCTGTTCCCGATCGACGCCGCGACGATCGACTACCTGCGCGCCACGGGACGTCCCGCGGCGACGCTCCGTCGGGTCGAGGAGTATGCGAAGGCCGTCGGACTGTGGGGGTCCCCCTCCCCGGGGACGATCGACTACGACGAGCTGCTGCAGGTCGACCTCGGCGCGATCGTGCCCACGATCTCCGGTCCGAAGAACCCGGAAGAGAGCGTCGCGCTGGGGGACGCCCCGACCTCGTTCCGTTCCGCTCTCGACGCGTACCGCTCCTCGCACCCGCGCCGGGCGAATGGGGCGACCGCGTCGGGGCGCACGGTCGACGACGGGGCGGTCGTCATCGCCGCGATCACCAGCTGCACGAATACCTCGAACCCGTCGGTCATGGTCGGGGCGGGGCTGATCGCGCGTCGGGCGGTCGAGCGGGGGTTGACCGTCCCGCCGTACGTGAAGACCTCGCTCGCGCCCGGGTCGAAGGTCGTCACCGCGTACCTCGAGCGGGCGGGCCTGCTGCAGCCGCTGGACGCGCTCGGCTTCGAGCTGGTCGGGTACGGCTGCACGACCTGCATCGGCAACTCCGGTCCGCTCCCGCCCGAGGTCGACCGGGCCGTTCGGGACGGGGACCTCTACGTGGCGGCGGTGCTGAGCGGGAACCGGAACTTCGAGGCCCGGATCCACAACCAGGTCCGCGCGAACTACCTGGCGTCCCCGATGCTCGTGGTCGCCTACGCGCTGGCGGGGAGCCTGACGAAGGACCTGACGCGCGAGCCGCTCGGCCGCGGGGCCGACGGGCGGGACGTCTTCCTGAAGGACCTCTGGCCGACCCCGCAGGAGATCGCCCAGCTCGTCGGCACGAGCCTCGACCCGGCGATGTTCGTCGAGAAGTACCGGTCGATCGAGGTCGGGGACGTGCACTGGGAGGAGCTGACCGTGCCGCCGGGCGTCGAGTACCCCTGGTCGCCCACCTCGACGTACCTGGCCGAGGCTCCGTATCTGCATCTGCCGCCCCCGATGCTCCCGGTGAACGGGACGCTCCTCGGAGGAGCCCGGGCCCTCGCCGTCCTCGGCGACAAGGTCTCCACCGACCACATTTCGCCCGCCGGCGAGATCCCGGCCGACTCCCCCGCGGGGAAGTACCTCCTCGCCCACGGAGTCCCCGTCGCCGAGTTCAACACCTACGGCGCCCGCCGGGGGCACCACGAGGTCCTGGTCCGGGGCACCTTCGCGAACGTGCGGCTGAAGAACGCGCTGGCCGCGCCGCAGGAGGGAGGGTACACGGTCCATCTGCCGTCGGGCGAACCGATGGCGATCTTCGACGCGGCCGAGCGGTACCGGGCCGAGCGGGTCCCGCTCCTCGTGTTCGCGGGGAAGAGCTACGGGCAGGGCAGCTCGCGCGACTGGGCCGCCAAGGGGCCCCGGCTGCTCGGCGTCCGGGCGGTCGTCGCCGAGAGCTACGAGCGGATCCACCGGACGAACTTGATCGAGATGGGGGTGCTGCCGCTGCAGTACGCCCGCGGGGAGTCGGCGAACGGTCTCGGACTCACCGGGCGGGAGACGTTCGCGCTCCGGCTCGCCGACGGCCGCGACCTGCACCCGAACGCCTCCGTGGAGCTGACCGCGACGCGCCCCGACGGCTCGGGCGTCCGGGCGACCGTGGTCGCGCGGTTGAACTCGGAGATCGAGGTCGACTACTATCGCGGCGGCGGAGTCCTGCCCTACGTGATGGACCACCGGTTCGCGCGCTAGGGCCAGCGGCCGTCGCGTTCCGCGGCGCGCGGCTCCACCGGGCGAGGGCCTCCACGTGGCGCCACGTGAACGAACGGTCCTTCAGGCGGGCCCTCGCCGCCGCCACCGCGCGGGCGAGCGGCTCCGCCGGAACATCGAGGTAATGCCGGGACGCTCGCCGCTCCACCATCTCCAACCGGTGGGTCGCCGGTTCGGTCACCTCCCGGTCGATCACGACCACGAGGGAGTCCGGCGGGAAGCGCGCGAGCAGTTCGGGTTCGCGCTCTCCGGGACCCCCTCCTCGGGAACGCGGTCGGGGAATCCCCATCGCGGCCAGCTCGGCATCGACGAGCCGTCGCGGGTCCCCGCCGCGACCGTAGCGGGGGCGTCGGCGCCGCGGATTGACGAGCGCGAACGCGCCGACCCGCGCCACGCGGGTCGCTTCGGACAGGACCGCGGGCGTGGGCCGGAGGAAGTGCAGGACGTGCACGAGGAGGGTGGCGTCGAAGCCGTCGTCGGAGAACGGCAGGTGGAGCGCGCTCCCGCGGACCAGGCGAGAGAATCCCTTCTGGCGCGCGCGGTGCATCATCCCGAGGGAAGGGTCGATGCCCGTCACCTCGAAGCCACGTTCGCGCAGGGGACCGGCGACCCGTCCGGTGCCAACCCCGATCTCGAGGACCGATCGGACGCCCTGCCGGCGGAGCTCGTCGGCCAGTCGATCGAGGACCTCCGGTGCGAGAGGCTCGCGGGTCGCGTCGTAGACCGGCGCGATCCGCTCGAAGGCCCGGGCCGCGTTGTACATCGCCATCGTCCCGGGTACGGCATTCGCGCGCTCGCACTTGCCGTTGGCGCCCGCCCGCTGCGCTGGAGGTTCACTTCGAGCGCCGCAGCGTCCAACCCACGACGCATCCGACGACGGCCGCCGCGGCCACGCCGACCACCAGAGCGGCCGCGCCATCCGCTCCCAGCGGGCTGGTCGCCGGGGTCGGCGACGGGATCGGAAGGGAGATCGCCACCGTCGGCGGCGACGCCGGCACCAGGCCGAGCGAACCGGAGTAGAGCGGCACGGAGATCGGGCCGACGACCGGCAGGGTGCCGACCGCCGCCACGGCCACGCTGACCGCGTACTCGATCGGCGCGAAGACGACGGTCACGGGGGTGCTCGCGTTCGCGGCCGAGGCGACGTCGATCGGCACGGTCCGCGGGCCCGAAGCGTCCCATCGGAAGGCGCCGCCGCCGGTGGCGGGCCCGTCGACCGTCGCGTTCGCCGCGACGACCGCCGAGAGATTCAGCTCGACCTGCAGGGGGACCCCGTGGTAGGTGTACGTGAGGCCGGGGATCGTCCGGTCGTACAGGGCGCCGAGCGGCGCGACCGGGATCGTGCTGCGGACGCCGAAGTACGTCACCGACAGGTTGGTCGAGGTCGGTGCCGTCAGGTTCGCCACGACGTTCGCGGAGCTCCCCGGGGTGGCGACCGGTGCGGAGACGGAAAACGTGGCGTTGAACGAGAGCGCAAACCCGAACGAGGCGGCCGTGGCGTTCGCGTGGAAGGCGAGGTCGGCCGTCACCCCCGCGCTCGGTGCCACGCCGGTGGCGGGGCTCCCGCCCAAGGCGAGGAGCACGACACCGAACACGAGGGCCGACGGTACTGGGTGCGCCACGGACGTGGGGCGGGAGCGGACTCGGTCTTATCTCGGTGGCGCGGGCGCTCCGTGGCGCACGACTCGGCTCCGGTCGACCGCCAGGAACTGCCAACCGTCCTCGACCTCGACCGGCGCGACGACCACGCCGGTCTCGGCGAATCGGATCCGGTGCTCGATCAGGTTCCCGAAGACCACGTCGGGATCGTCGCCGATCCGTCGGGAGAGTTCGTTCGCCGTCCCCATCCACTCCCCTTCGCGGACGAGGTCCCGGAGGACCGGCAGGTACCGGGGTACCACATCCGACGCGCGCGTCGATCGCGTTCGGCCGCCGGAAATCGACACCGAGGGGGCCAAGGTGCCGAAGCCGGTGACCCGGGGATCTTCGCCCTCCGACCAGCTCGGGGCTTCGGCGACCTCATCTGACGGCCCCGCGGTCGTCGGGGCTCCCTCATCGACCCACAGGTCCTCGACGCGTGGAAGGTCGAGGTCCGGATCCATCGTGCGGGCCTCGACGATGCGGACGAAGTCCTCGATGTCCCGGTCGGGCACGGGGCGGAGGTTGCGCCGCATCCGGAACCGGTCGAGGGCGCCGCGCAGTTCGGCACTGGGTACCGGGAACCGCCGCGTCCGTTCTCCGTCCTTGAGCACGACCCACGGCAGCCCGGACGAGCCACGGCACAGCTGGAGACCCGCCGCGTTCACGAGGTCGCGATAGAGTTCGTGGGCGGGCGGACCGCCGAGGGCACCGATCGGCGGGGTCCACTCGGGAGTGCTGCGACGGCTGAGGTCCCGAATGCGGACCTCGTCGGCTCCGTCGGCCATCTCCCGGTTCGAGCGGCCGGTGGTCGTGCCGGCCCGGTCTCCTCCCACCGCCGCGTGCGCTTCGTCCTTTATCTCCCTATCGTGCGACAGGAACGCTCGTCGGTCCCGGCGGCGACGCACCGCCCTGGTTCCCCGCCGGGCGGTCGATGCCTTCAAATCCGGTGCGAAGGTTCTCGGCCGCCGATGTCGCCGACCGAGTCGTCCCCGAGGTGGAACCTCTCGGACCTCGAGAGGGCCGCCGAGGGGGCGGTGCGTCCGGACGTCTGGGCGTACATCCAGGGCGGCTCGGGGGATGAGCGGACCCTGCGGGAGAACGTCGGGGCGTTCCGCCGGCGCGCGCTCCTGCCGCGGACGCTGACCGGGGCCGGAACCCTCGATCTCGGGACCCGGTTCCTGGGAACCGAGGTCGCCGTACCGTTCTTCGTCGCGCCGACGGCGTACCAACGCGAGATCCACCCGGACGGCGAGGCCGCGGTGGCCCGTGCGTGTGCGGCTCGGGGTGTCCTCGCAGCCTACAGCACCCTCAGCTCGCTATCGCTCGAGCAGATCGCCTCGGCCGCTCCGGGCGGAGCGCGCTGGTTCCAGCTGTACCCGCAGGCCGATCCGAGCGTCAGCCGATCGCTCGTGGAGCGGGCGGCGTCTGCCGGATACTCGGCGATCGTCGTCACGGTCGACGTGCCGGTGCTCGGATCCCGGGACCGCCAATCCCGCCTGGGGTTTGCGATGGACGGACCGGTACCGATCGGGAACGGGCCCGCCGTCCGGCAGCCGGCCCGAGCGCTCGACCGGGACGGCGACCGGTACCGCGTCCCCGCGCCGGGACGGGTCAACCTCGACTTCCTCGGCGACGTCGGCAGCTGGGGCGGCCTCCCGGTGCTCGTAAAAGGAATCCTCCGGGCCGACGAGGCCCGGGCCGCCGTCGAGCACGGCGCCGCTGGAGTGGTCGTCTCCAACCACGGGGGCCGGCAGTTGGACGGGGCGGCCGCGACCCTCGACGCCCTCTCGGTGATCGTCGACGCCATTGGAGAGCGCGCCGACGTCTTCCTCGACGGCGGGGTGCGTCGCGGAAGCGACATCGCCGTCGCGCTGGCGCTCGGCGCGACCGGCGTGGGCCTCGGGCGGCCGATCCTCTGGTCGTTGGCGCTCGGGGGCGAGGGCGGCGTCGGGCAGTACTTGGACCTGCTGCGGTCCGAGCTGGCGAACACGCTCGCCCAACTCGGCTGCCCGTCCGTCGCGGCCCTCGACCGCTCGTTCCTGGCGGAGCGTGGCGGTTCGGGATCGGAGTGATCGTCGTACGGCGCTACGGTCGGTCCGCGCGCCCTCCGCCCGCCGATCGCACCGCTCGCCGTCGCGGAACAGCGAATGGGTCCGCTGGCACCGTCAGTACGGGGCCGGGCGCACGATGGATCGTCGGTTGCGGGTCGTCCGACGATTGATTCGCGCAGAGCTCCGGCTACGCCCTGGCGGCCCGGTGCGCGTGCTCAGCTTGTGCGCCGGCGATGGACGGGACCTGCTGGGCGTCCTCGCGACGTGGCGGCGTCGCAGCGAGGTCGCCGGCCGACTCATCGACTCGGACCCCGCCCTCGTGGCGCGGGGACGCCGTGCCCTGGCCGCGCTGCGACTCCCCGCGCTCGCGTTCGTCCGCGCCGACGCCGGGGAGACGACCGCGATGGCCGGGGCGCTCCCGGCGGACCTCCTGCTCGCCTGCGGGATCTTCGGCAACATCTCGAACGCGGACATTCGGCGGACGATCCGAAGACTGCCCGAGCTGTGCGCGGCGGGCGGCCTGGTCGTTTGGACCCGGGGCCGGTTCCCTCCGGACCTCACTCCTTCGATCCGGTCCTGGTTCGCGGAGGAAGGATTCGAGGAGGTGGAGTTCGAGCCGATCCGCGGTACGACGATGGCGGTCGGCGCGCACCGCCTCCGGGCGCCGCCTCGCCCGGCTCGCCGCGGCGTTCGGCTGTTCCGGTTCCTGCCGCCCGAGTCCCGGCCGTCCGCTCGGTCGCGGTCCGCTCCCGCGTCGGAATAAACGGGCCGTATCTCCACCCAAGAAAGATACCCCCGTGGACCGTACGGAGCCAGGATGTCCGGCCCGGGATCGGCAGTCTGCGGTCGCGCGGGGACCGATTTCTCTCGACGGGTCGGTCACGTACCAGCCACCCCCCGGTGGATCGCGCTCGGCGGGGTCGTGGCGATCTCCGTGCTGCTGCTCGGCTCCCTCGCCGGAGCCGGCAGGATCTCGGCAGCGGAATCGGGGCATTCCCCCTCTCCGACGAATATGGGGTCCGTGCGGTCCGTCGTTCCCGCGCACCGCTTTGCGACGGTGCCGCTCACACGGTCGGTGCCGGGTCTGACCCCCATCGCTGGTACCCCGGCCTGGCTAGCGTACGATTCTTCCGACCAGTCGCTCTACGTCGCAGATCCTCCTTCCAGCGTCGATATCGTCCCGGCCAACGTACCCGCCCCGAGCTCCCCTCAGGTCAACCTGACGGTACCTGTCGGACCAGATCCGTTCGGCGTCGCCTACGACCCTGCGACGGGGGACGTGTTCGTCACCAACTCAGGAACGAACAACGTCAGCGTTCTGTACGGCAACTTGAGCGCGCCGATCGCGGAGATCTTCACCGATATCGCCCCGATGGGGGTCGCGTACGACCCCGCGAACGGGTTCGTCTACGTGGCGAACAGCGGGAGCGATAACGTCTCCGTGATCAACGGAACGACGTTGTCCGTGGTCGGTGCGGTGGAGGTCGGAGACGACCCGATCGGGGTCGCCGTGAACGCGAGCACGGGGGACGTGTACGTGGCCGACTCCGGCAGCGACGCGGTGACGACGATCTCCGGAGTTTCGAACTCGGTGGTCGCCTCGGTGGGCGTCGGGACGGCGCCGTACGGGGTCGTCGTGGACAACGCGACCGGGGACGTCTACGTGACCAACTCCGATTCGGGGAACCTCAGCGTGCTCAATCCGGGCGGCACCGGCGTGATCGCCACGATCACCACCGTTGGCGGGGGGAATCTCGAAGGGGTCACGTACGACTGGGACGACGGGTACGTCTGGGCCGCCGACGGCGAGACGGTCCTGATGATCTCCCCCGCGAACGAGTCCGTCGCGGCCGTGGTGCAATTCGATCCCTCCGGCATGGCGTTCGACTTCACGAACGGCAACGTGTGCGGGACCAACACGGCGAACCGGACCCTGGAATGCCTCGTCGCCGACGACGCCACCGGGGGCGACGTGGGCCCCGTCACCATCACCGAGAACGGGCTCCCCACCGGGACCGACTGGACCGTCGCCATCGGGGGCGACGTCCCGCAACTCGTCTCCTCGAACCAGACCGTGATCTCGGTGTACGTCCTGTGGTACGCCTACGAGGGGTTGCCGGTGTCGTGGTACGACCCGTTGCCGACGGGCCCGTACTTCGCGGGGCCGGTGACCGTGACGGCCGGGAGCGACGGGAATCCGACCGGCCTCGAGGTCAACTACACGACGGAGACCGGGCTGTATCCGATCGGCCTCGTCGAGAGCGGCCTGCCGATCCTCGGTCCGGAGGACCCCGGCTGGACCGCGGTCGTGGGCACTACCGAGCAGAGTTCGAACCAGACGGCGGACGTGTTCGCCGAGCCGACCGGAACGTACAACTTCACGATCCCTCCGTACAACAGCACCTACTCCGGGACGTACACCGCCAGCCCGTGCAACGGCACGTTGGTCATCGGGACCACCGGCGTGGTACGATCGATCTCCTTCTCCCAGGGCTCCGCGTCCTGCGACCCGATCGAGTTCGTTGCCGAGGGTCTTCCGAACGGGGCGCCGTGGAACGTCACGCTCGCCGGAGTGCGGGAGGCCGCGACCGCCCCCACCGATCGGTTGAACTTCACGGAGCCCAGCGGAACGTACTCGTACAGCGTTGGGGCACCGCCCGGCTACCGAGTGACTCCGGCCTCGGGAACGATCGACGCAGGAAACACTCCCATCACGGTGGATATCAACTTCGTCTCGACGACGCCGAGCTATCTCGTCACGTTCGCCGAAACGGGCCTCCCGACGGGAGCGAACTGGAGCGTGACGGCCGCCGGGACCACCTACCTCTCCGCGTTCACGACCGTCCGTTTCGACCAATCGAACGGGACGTACCCCTTCCAGGTCGGGGATGTCGTGGGGCTGTTCTATCCGTCCCCGCAGTCGGGGATGTTCACGGTCGCGGGCGTCCCGCTCACCGTCTCGATCTCGTTCCAGGCGGCCGCCGGACTCTACACGGTCGAGTTCTCAGAGTCCGGACTACCGGCCGCGACGTCCTGGGAGGTCAGCGTCAACGGATCCTCGGCTGCGGCGACCGCGGCTACCATCAATTTCACGGAGCCGAACGGGACGTACGACTACGCGGTCGGAGCGGTCGCGGGCTATCTCGCGGGTTCGCCGAACGGGACCCTGACGGTCGCCGGCTCCGCGGTCGCGATCTCGGTGACGTTCGCGCCGGGATCCACTTCGGTGTACGCGGTCGAGTTCTCGGAGGGCGGCCTCCCGGCCGGAACGGTCTGGGGGGTGACGATCGGTGCCGGATCTCCCCTCCTCGGCAACAGCTCGTCGTTGATCGCGAGCGAGCCGAACGGCAGCTACTCCTACACCGTCGTCTCGGTCGCGGGATACACCGCCACCCCGACGGGCGGCTCGTTCACGGTCGCCGGAGCGTTCCAGTCGATCGACATCGCGTTCGCGGCATCGAATGCCACCCCGGCCCGGTACTCGGTCGTGATCGAGGAGACCGGCCTCCCGGCGAACACGACCTGGACCGCGACGGCGAGCGCCCTTTCGGGCGGCTCGACCGTCTCGAACTCGACCAACGCTACGGTCCTCGTGCTGGCACTGGCGAACGGCACCTGGTCCCTTTCGGTGGAGACGTCCACCGGTCAGTTCGGCTCGCTGACGGAGGCCAACCTCACGATTCAGGGGTCCGCCCCGACCGCGGTCATCGCGACGTTCGCGCCCAGCTCCCCGGCCCCCGCACCACCGAGCGATGAGACCCCTATCGTGATCTTCGAGACCCTGGTGATCGGCATGGGGTTGGGGGCCGCCACCGTCGCGGTGGTGCTTCTCGTCCGTCGCCGACAGAAGGAACCTCCGGTTCCTCCGGAGTGGACCCCCTGACGGGGGCCCCCGCGACGACCACCCTGCCCCGGACCGGGTTCGGGGACCCCCCGCGGACGAGTCGACGCTTCGCGAGGATCAGGGGCCATCCGGCGCCGGATCGGTCGGGCGGGAACGGGGCCGGAACAGGGCACAGCGGAGCACGGGCTGGCGCGGGTACCGCTCGGGAACGAGCGGGCACAGCACGAAGACGCTCGACGAGGTTCGCACGTACTTCGGGGGCGCCGCACATCGGTGGCACAGCGACTCCGGAAACGGCAACTCCGACCGGCGAGGCGGTCGTCCCTCGCCCGGCGGGTCGCTCAGACGAGCCCGTCCTGGAAGTGCACGGACGCGTGGCTCCCGTTGCAGAACGGCAGGTTGGTCGACGCCCCGCACCGGCACAGGGTCACCCGGTTCCGTCGTTCGTACCGCGTCCCGTCCGCCGATTCGACGATCACGCCGCCGCGCACCCAGAGCGGCCCGCTGCACTCCAGCGCCGGGTCTTCGACCAAGCCGATCGAGGGGGGCAGCTCCGGTTCGACCGTGGCGCCGGTCGCGCGGTCGCGCAGCACGAGCCGTCCGGAGGGACAGTGGGACGCCTCGCGGACGACCAGGTCGCGGATCTTCGGGTCGTTCGTCCGTTCGATCAGCGACCAGATCTTCCCGCCGGGGTCGCAGAAACGGGCGAAGGCGCACAACCCCTCGGCGTCGCTGAGGATGTGGGTCGGCCCCTCGAGAAGTTCGGACTGCCGCTCGATCGGGCGACGCGTGGCGGTCTCCTTCCCCTCGAATCCGACCTTCAGGTGCGAGTTGTCGCAGAACGGCTTGTTCCGGGACTGTCCGCACCGGCACAGGTCGTACTCGTCTTGGATCGGGAATCGACGTCCCTCCGTCCACTCCCAGGACTCGCCCCGAGCGTTCGGGGTGATCCGCCACACGGCGAGCGGGACCTTGCCGGTCACGCGGTACGGACCGTGTGGGCGCACGACGATTCGCATCGCATCGGTGTCCGTCATGGCGCCTCGCGTCCCGTCCCCGAAGCCGCCGTTCGCTAAGAGCCGTTGCCCGTTGCGCGGGGTGCCATCGGGGCCGCGAACGCCGGTTCCCGGCGAGGGAACGCCCGTGCTGGGATTCGAACCCAGGTCTGAGGCTCCGCAGGCCTCTAGGATAATCCAGTGCAGCAGGTCGGGGGTTCGGCCCCGAACCCGTAGCTACCCCACACGGGCGTGATGCGGGTCACTTCCGGACCGGGGGCGCGAGGAGGGCGCTCTATAAAACACCGGGCGCGCGCGGGGCCCGCGTCGGGCCACACTTTATACCGGGCGACGCTGCCCGGCGACCGGGAGGACAGTTCGCACCGATGGCCGGGGGCGGCTCGACCGATCCGTGGCCCCGGATCGCCGCGCTCCCGATGGGGCGGAAGGTGGAGATCACCGACGGCCACGGCCGTCGGTGGATCGGCACGGTCGTCGCCCGCCACGAACTCTCCGGGGAGCGGATCCTCCCGCTGAAGCTCGAGAGCGGGTACAACATCGGCCTCGCGATCGAGCCGGGGTTCGAGTTCCGCGAGATCGAGGGCGACCGGGAGCGGCGGACCGCCGAGCCCTCGCCCTCCGAGCGACCGCGTTCCGGTGGACCGCACGTCGCGCTGCTCACCACCGGGGGCACCATCGCCTCGCGCGTCGACTACGAGACCGGCGGCGTCCGGCCGGTCGGCGGGGAGCGCGAGATCCTCGACTTCTACCCGGAGCTCGACCGATCCGGACCGGTGCGGATCGTGCCCGTGTTCGATCGACTGAGCGAGAACATCGTCCCGGACGACTGGGTGGTGCTCGCGGGCCGGACGGTCGCCGCGTTCCACGACGGCGCGCGGGGCGTCGTGATCGCCCACGGGACCGACACCTTGGGCTTCACCGCGGCGGGCTTGAGCTTCCTGCTGGGGAATCTCCCGGGACCGGTGGTCCTGGTCGGGGCCCAGCGGTCTCCGGACCGCCCGTCGTCCGACGGATCCACGAACCTCGCCGCGGCGGTGACCGTCGCGCGGACCGCGCTCCTGGGCGAGGTCGTCGTCGTGATGCACGCCGGGCTCTCCGACCGGCGATTCGCGATCCATCGCGGTACGGTCGTCCGGAAGATGCATTCGAGCCGGCGCGACGCGTTCGAGAGCCGCAACCGTGCGCCGCTCGGCACGGTCGACGGTGCGGCCGTGTCGCTCGCTCCCTGGGCCCGTCCTCCGACGTCGGGGCCGGCGCGCGTGGACGGACCGATCGACCCCCGTGGCTCGCTCCTCTGGACGTACCCGGGCCTCGAGCCGGACGCCGCCCGCGCGTTCGTCCGGGGACAGCGCGGCGTGGTGCTCGCCGGCACCGGCCTCGGGCATGCCGCCACCGCGCATCTCGGCTGGATCCGTGAGGCGATCGCGGACGGGGTGGTGATCGCCATGACGACGCAATGCCTCGGAGGGAACGCGGACCCGTACGTGTACGCGACCGGACGCGACCTCGTGGGAGCCGGCGTCGTCTACCTGGACGACCTGCTGCCGGAGACGGCGTACGCGAAACTGCTGTGGGCGCTCGGTCACGCTCCCGACGCCGCGGGGGTGGCCGCCCTGCTTCGCCGGGACCTTGTGGGAGAGTTCACCGCCCGGCACCTCGTGGAGGGGTCGGGGTGAAGGCCGGCCTGGAGGTCCACCAGCAGCTCGCGGTCGGCAAGCTGTTCTGCGGCTGCCCCGGCGAACTCGCGGACGAGGTGTCGGGGACCTTCGAGCGGCGCCTCCGACCGTCCTCGGGGGAGAATCGGGCCGTGGACGTCGCGGCGGCGTTCCAGGCGGCGCGGGGGCTCACGTACCGGTACGAGTCGGGCCCTGCGAACTGCCTCGTGGAGATGGACGAGGAGCCGCCGCACGCGATGAACGCCGCGGCGCTGGAGACCGCGCTCACGCTCGCGCTCCTCCTGCACGCCCGCCCGGTCGACGAGATCGTCGTGATGCGGAAGATCGTGGTCGACGGATCGAACACCGGAGGGTTCCAGCGCACGGCGCTGGTCGCGTTGGACGGCTCGCTCGAGCTCGGGGGTAAGCGGTACTCGATCCCGACGATCTGTCTCGAGGAGGACGCGGCGCGGAAGATCCGCGACGTCGGCGAGGAGGTCGTCTACCGGCTGGACCGTCTGGGCATCCCGCTGATCGAGATCGCGACCGGACCGGAGATCGCCTCGGGCGAGGAGGCTCGAGAGGTCGCCGAGGAGATCGGAGCGCTCGTCCGGGCGACGGGCCGGGCCCGCCGGGGGATCGGAACGGTCCGCGAGGACCTGAACGTCTCGGTCGAGGGGGGCCATCGGGTGGAGATCAAGGGGGTCCAGGAGCTCCGCAAGATCGGCGAGTACGTGCGCCGCGAAGCGGAGCGCCAGACCGTCCTGCTCGGAGTGCGCGACGCACTCCGAGCGGCGCACGCCTCCGTCGGCGGACTCGAGGGCGTCGACGTGACCGCCCTCGTGGCCGACATCCCGAACGGTCCGATCGCCGACGCGACGGGAAAGGGGGGACCCGTCCTTGCGCTCTCGCTCCCCGGGTTCGCCGGGCACTTCCGCTCCCCGCCGGGAACGGAGGAACGTCTCGGCCGGGAACTGGCGGACCAGGCGCGGGCGGCGGGACTGCGCGGACTCCTCCACTCCGACGAGCTCCCCGCATTCGGCGTCACGCCCGCTCATGTCGCGGCGATCCGGAGCTTTCTCCGGTTGGGTCCGGGCGATGGATTCGTCCTGGTCGCCGACCGGTCTGCGGAGCGAGCGGCGCGGGCGGTCGCCCAGGTCGCCCGCCGCGCCGCGGAGGCGCTGGACGGGGTGCCCGGCGAGACCCGCGACCCGCTCCCCGACGGCCGGACCCGGTACTCGCGCCCGCTCCCCGGTCGGGACCGCATGTACCCCGAGACCGACGTCCCACCCCTCTCCGTTCCAACGGAACGGATCGTCCAGCTGCGCCGGGCGCTGCCCGAGCGGCCGGCAGAGTTGCGGGCCCGCCTCGCCGCGACGCTCGGCCTGAGCGACGAGATCGTCCGCCAGGTCGTGGCGGCCGGCGTGGTCGAGGAACTGGAGGACCTGACCGGCCGCGGGTATCCGGCCGCGCTCGTGGCCCGGCTGGTGACCCAGGAGGTTCCGGCCGTCGTGCGCCCGCCGACCGACGGATTCTCGCGGGACGCGCTCGCCGCGCTGCTCTCCGCGGCGCGGGACGGACGGATTGCCAAGGAGGGGTTTCTTCCGGTCCTGCAGGCCCTCGCCGAAGGGGCGGCCACGGTCCCGGAGGCGATCGAACGGGCCGGCCTCGCCGGATTCACGGCCGCCGACCTCGCGGACCTCGTCGCGCGCGTGGTCGCCGCGGACCGCGACCTGATCGACAGCCGCGGGGACGCCGCGTTCTCGGCGGTGATGGGCGACGTGATGAAGGAGGTCCGGGGCCGGCGCGACGGCCGAGAAGTCGCCGACGCCGTGCGGCGCGCGTTGGCGCCCGCCGCTCCGAAGTCCGAACCGTAGGGAGGTCGACGTGCCCGACCCCCGCCGCACGCCCACACCGTACGTCCGGCCGTTGCGCGCCGTCGTGACCGACGTCGACGGGACCCTGACGGGACCGGACCGCCGCCTCGAACCGCGGGCGATCGCGGCGGTCCGGCGGCTGGAGCGCGCCGGAATTCCCGTCGTCCTCGCCACGGGCAATGTCCTGCCGATCGCCGTCGGGTTCCACCGCGTGCTCGGCACCTCCGGACCGATCGTGGCCGAGAACGGCGGACTGTGGCTCGACCCTTCGGCGCCCGGTCGCCCGTCGGTCCAGCGCGAGGCCGACATCCGCCCGGCGCTCGCCGCGTTCCGTGCCCTCCGGTCCGCGGGCCTGCCGGTCCGCCGCCTGTTCACCGACCGCTGGCGGGAAACGGAGGTCGCGCTCGAACCGACCGTCCCGATCCGGCGGATCCGAGCGGTGTTGCGAGGTCGCCCCGTGCTCGCGGAGCCGACCGGCTTCGCGATCCACCTGATGCAGCGCGGGTGCGGCAAGCTGCCGGCCCTCCACCGGGCGCTGGCCCCGCGCGGCCTGGTTCCGCACGACTGTGTCGTCCTGGGCGACGGGGACAACGACGCCGGGATGCTGCGGGAGGCGGGGTTCGGGGTGAGCTTCCGGACCGGGAGCCCGCGGGCCCGACGGGCCGCGGATTACGTCAGCCGGGCCGGGTACGCGGGCGGGTTCGTCGAAGGCCTTAAAGCGAGCGGGATTCTCGGCTAATCCGGTTTCTTACCGGGAGGAGCCGAAGGTGCTCGTCGGTCAGTGCGCGCGGTGCGGTTCGCCCGCGTCCCTCGGCTGCACCGTTTGCGGCCGCACGTTCTGTCGCAACTGCCTCGACCAGGACGAGCGCATCTGCGGCGACTGCGTCGAAATGCAGAAGCACGCGAAGAGCGCCGTCCAGTCCCGGCCTCCGCCGTCCCGTCGGATCGCGCGGAACCCGCACCCCGCCGGCCGCACGCAGTGATCCCGAGCGGCCCGGGAGCCGTCAGTAGGGGAATCCGGGCAGGACGATCGGTCCGCGGGGCGACGCGCGCCCGAGCGCGAGCAGGACGACCCCGAAGGCGCCGGTGACGACCCCGAGACCGAACGTCGCCCAGGCGTACGGCCCCATCGTCCCCGTGATCCGGGCGAAGTGGAGGGAGATCGATCCGCCCGACGCCCACGAGTGCAGCAGGAGGTTGACGGTCACGCCGAGACCCCAGCCGAGGGCGACCAACAGCCCACCCGCGACGACGTAGCCGAGGCGCGGGTCGCCCTGCGGGTCGAACGGCGGCACCGCCGGCGTCTCGTGAACGTCGACCACGGCGCGGCCAGCGTCGGTCGAGGTATTATCGTTGCGCTGCGCCCGCCGCCGCCGGTCCCGGGTCGAGGGCCCGCAGCGCGGGGAGGGCCCGATTGGCCACCTCGCGACTCCGGGTCGTCCACCGCTGGAGACGCTCGGCCTGCGGTTCGGAGAGCACGATCGCCGGGTGACTCCAGTGCACGGCGACCGCCGCGCCGAGGGCGAACGAACCGAGGATCCGGTCGTCGTACGAGAGCCAGGTGCGGGTCGGGGCTCCGTCCGCCAACCGACCGTTCCCTACGACCCACGGCACCCGCTCCACCTCGATGCGGCCCGGCGCCCGGCCGGTGACCCGGCCCAGGGCGGGACGACACGACTCGAGGTTCGCGAGCGTGGTCGGGACGTGTCCGGTCACTTCCCCGACCCCCACGAAGGCGACGTGGAACGCGTGGTGCGGGACCGACCCGTCGGGGAGGTGCGCGGTCAACCGCTCGGCCGCCCGACGGGAGAGACCGCGGGCGACGAGGGTGTCCAGGAGCCGGCGGAACTCGGGGGCGCCGAATCCCTCGAGCAGCTCGTTCCCGATCCAGTACGCCTCCACGACCTCCCGATCGAACGGGTCGCGGCCGTGGCGCTCCCCGATCGCGGCGAGATACGGGTACAACGCCTCGAATTGCGCGAGGGCCGTTCGGGCGGCGGCCGACCCCTGCCCCTCCACGATGGCCGCGTACAACGCCGGTTCGGCGTCGCTCGGGCCGCAGAACTGCAGGCGATTCGTCGCGATCGAGAACCGCGCGCAGAGCGAGACGCCGTCCATTCACGGAGGAGCGGCCGACGGCCGCAGCGCGCGACGCACGAAGGCTCCGGCCAACCGGAGTTGCGCGAGGCCCACCACGATCCCCGCCCCCGCCACGACCGCGACCGCCCCGAGGGCGGCCGGCAGCCGGAACGGCGCGCCCTGCCACAGGATGCCGAGCGCCCACGTGATCGGGAAGCCGAGCACGAGGACGGAGGTCGCGACCCCCACGTCGACCCGTTTCAGACCCGGATACCAGGCCGCCACGAACGCGGCCAGGAGCGCCGCGCTGATCCCGACCCACTCCCACTGGCCGGGCGTGAATCGACCCACCGCGGACCACTGCGCCGTGGCCGCCAGGTACCCGGCGAGAACGAGCGCGCCGAATCCCATGCGGCCCAGCACGACCGTGGCCGACGGCAGGTCGCGCAGGGTGCGTTTCGAGATCGTGTACTCGGCGGCCCAGAGCACGGTCGCGGCGAGCACGTAACTCGTCCCGTCGGTCCAGATCGGCGACGTCAGGGAGAGCAGCAACAGATTGCCGCCCAGGAGCAGCGCGGCACCGAGCGCCACGCGCCAGTGGAACCGCTCCCCGAGCGCCACGACGGCGAAGATCGTGGCCCAGAGGAACAACGTCCGGTAGCCGAACGTCGCGGTCGCCGCTCCGCCCGCCTTCGTGGCGATCTCCAGTCCGTGGAAGAAGAGCAGGAACGGGATCGCCCCGCCGATCACCCCGATCGCGAGCAGCCGGAGCCAGTCGACGCCGCGGAGGGCCGGCGCCCGGAGGTGGCGCGTCGCCAGGAACGCCACGGGGACGAACGCGGCCGCGACGGCGAGATTGCGGACGGTCACGAACGCGTCGGAGTTCGTCCCCGCCACGGCGTACGAGTTCACGAAGGTGGACACCCCGCTGATCCCCGCGGTCAGGACCACGAGGAGCAGCCCCGGTCCGATCCACGACGCGCGATCGACCACCGTCCGCTTACCCTCCGTCCGCGGTCGCCCCGGCCCGGGCGGCCGCCGCGAGCTCCCGATGGTAGGCGAGGGCCTCGTCCGCCTCGTCCGGTCGCAGCACGCGGATGGCGAACCCGGCCTGGACCAGGACGAAGTCCCCGACGCGGGCCTCGGGTGTGAACGCGAGATTCGCGCTGCGGACGGTCGACCCGTAGTCGATGGTGGCGATCCGCTGCCCGGGCTCCACCTCCCGGATCGCTCGGATCGCGCCCGGGACCGTCAGACACATGGGGTGTGGCCCTCCCGCGATGCGGCTCCTTGTGCGGACACCGGCCGTTCGGATTTGAACCCGACGGTCGCCGTGGGTTCGGCGGGGGCGGCCACCTCGACCGTCTCGAGGACGACGCCCTGCGCCGCCGGGTCCGCCCAGTCGTCGGAGAGGCGCACGTGGAGCCGGGCCCCTTCCGCGGCCGACCCGAGCGCCACCCGCTCCCACCCGGTCCGGAAGCTCTCGACCGAGAAATGCGACAGCGCCCCGAGGCGGATCGAGAGCGCAACGATCCGGGCGGCCCCGTTCCGGTCGGCGATCTCGTCGATCGTCCGTCGCAAGTCCCGCAGCGTCGCCTCCTCGTGCATCGACCCTCCTCACCCCTCGACGGCCGGATCGGCCCATCGCGCGAGCTCGGCCTCGACCAGATCCACGGCGGGGGCGATCGCCGCCGCGACCGGAGCCGTCAACGCGTCCGAGGGTCCGAGATCGCCCACTTCGATCCCGACCACGGTGAGATGGGCGGGCAGTCGTCCGAGGGCGCGGGCGAGCGCGAACGCTTCGGCGATCGACAGTCCGTGGGTCGACGCGACGCCGCCCGGGACCGGGACTCCCCGGGTACCGGCATCGAAGCGGAGGACCGTACCGGCCGGGGCGCCCGAGCGGACGGCATCGACCACGATCACGTGGGTGGCATCCTGCCAGAGGTCGAGCAGCGTCATCGGGTCGCCCGGCGCCTCCGCGACGCGTACCGTCCGTCGGCCCCGCGCCCTCACGATCCGCGCGACCTCGAGACCGCACCGGTCGTCGGCTCGGTCCTCGGACCCCACCCCGATCACCAGCGGAACCGCCCCGCGCACCGTACCCGGACTATCCACGCTCCACCTCCATCCGGAGGAAATGGGTCGCGCAGGAGATGCACGGGTCGTGGTTGCGGATCGCGCGCTCGCAGAGGTCGGTCAACGCCCCGTCGTCGCGGTCGAGCGAATGCTCGACGACGTGCCGGAGATCCTCCTCGATGCGGCGTTGGTTTTGGGAGGTCGGGGCGACGATCTTCGCCTCCGCGATCGTCCCGCCGGGCGCGAGCCGGTACCGGTGGTAGAGCATCCCGCGCGGGGCTTCCGTCACCGCCGCCCCCGTGGCCTCCGTTGGAACCGGGGGCATCGGAACGAACGGGGCATCGGGGGGGACGTACGCGTCGAGGATCCGGAGCGCCTCCTCGCAGGCGAACACCACCTCGACCGCGCGGACCACTATGCTCTGGAACGGGTTGCGTACCACGTCGCCCAGGCCCGCAGCGCCCGCGGCGGCCCTGGCGCGGGGCGTCAGCCGATCGGCATTGAGGGCGTACCGGGCGAGGGGGCCGACGAGGTAGGCACCACCGCTACGTCGCACCGAGTGCAGCGCGTTCGAGTGCGGAACCTGCACCTCGGAGAACTCCTCCTCGTATCGTTCCTGCGGCAGCCGGAGCCCACTCGTCGACACGACGTCCCCCTCGTTCATCGGATAGCCCTCGGGCGCCCGGAGGCTGACGAAGTCGTAGGTCTCCTCGACCGCCGGGAACGGGAGTGTAGCCGCGAACCGGA
>JASHWW010000186.1 GCA_030043855.1 Thermoplasmata archaeon | reverse complement strand
GGCGGTCGATCGACGGCCACGTCGCTCTCGGGAGCCCCGAAAATCCATCGTCGGTAGGTCGGGGAGCTCGCCCGACGAGGCTCTGCGCCGCCGCGAGCGGCCCTCGGTCCGGGACCTTCGCCGCCAGAGGTTGAAATAGGCCCCCGGGTTCGGAGCCGCGGGAGAGGTACCTTCCGCTCGCGATGGACCTGACGTTCCTCGGCACCGGGGCCGGCAATCGCCGCGGGACCGGCCGCCACCCGTGCAGCGCGCTGATCGGCGGCGTCCTGCTCGACTGCGGGTCCGGAACGACCGGCCGTCTCCAGGACGCCGACCGGTTCGACGCGGTCGATGGGGTGGTCATCTCCCACCTCCATTCGGACCATCTCTCCGGGCTGTTCGACCTCCTGATGCACACCGTGATCGCCGGCCGTCAACGGCCGCTCACCATCGTCTCCCCCCCGGGGCTCGGGCCGATCCTGGCGGCGCTGAACGCGGCCCGGGCGATGGTGATCGATCCGGCCGAGCGGTACGAGCTTCGGGTGATCGAGGCGCCCCGCCCGACCGCTTCCATCGGACGGTGGACCGTCGAAGGGGTGCCGCTCGACCACACGGTCTACAACCTCGGCTACCGCCTGGTCTCCGACGGCCTCACGGTCTTTTACACGGGCGACACGCGCGAGCCGTCGGCGGGGGCCGACCTGACGGCCGACGTGCTGATCCACGAGTCGACGTACGCGGACCGGTACGCGGAGCGGGCCCGGGAATTCGGCCACTCCACGGCCAGCCAGGCCGCGCGCGCGGCGACGGCGATGCACGCCCGGCGGCTGTTCCTGACCCACCTGGGAAACCTCCCCGACACCGATACCGAGGTCCTTCGCGAGGTACGAGCCGCGTTCCCGGACTCGGAGGTCGCCGAGGACTGCCGCCGGTACGAGCTCTGATCCGAGCGAACTTACCGGCCGTCCGACGGCACCGCGGCGCGGACCGCCGCCAGGAGGGCTTCGGCGCGGGCGGAGAACTCCGCCGCTCCCGGCGCGCGGGGGAACGCCGTCGCGATCGCCTGCGACCGGCGAAACAACTCCCCCATCGACGGCAGGGGGTCGTACGGCAGGCGACGGTGCGCCGCGGTCGCCGCCTCGACCTCGGCGCGGATCGCCTCGAGTTGGCCGAGGGCGGTCGTCAACGCAGGCGCGAGCAGGTCGGCTTCGACGCGCGGCGCGTACTTTCCGTCCTCGATCTCGAGCAGGGCGCGGGCGCAGACGACGCACGAATCGAAGTAGCGGAGGTAGTCCTGGTGGAGCAGGTTCCGCTTAAGGTCCGCGAACAGCGGTTCCCGCGCCGGGCTGAGCCCGGGGACCTTACCACGGGCCGCCTCGTCGACGATGTTGGGGGGCGGCTGCTTGCCCTCGAAGACATCGAACCCCGGCGGCAGGTTCTGGATCCCACCCCAGCCCATCGGCCCGCCAACCGCTCGGGGCTAATACGGACGCCGAAGACGCTTAGTCGCCCCGCCGCTCCGCGCGCTCGGTTCCCATGGTGGTCGAGTCGGGGTTCGGAGTTCGCATCGAGCGCCGCGCGCCGACCAAACTGTACCCGTTCACCCGATTCTTCCGGGGCTTCGAGACCGTCCCGATGGTGCGGGAGCTGTTCGGGGCCCGTACGGAGCGGGTGCTCCGGTCCCTCCGGGTCGAGTTCTTCTCCGCTCGGTTCGGCTACATGGGGACGAGCGACGAGGACGGCCACCTCCTGATCAGTTCCCGCCATCTCGCGACCAGCGACCTGCGAACGGTCTACCTCGACCTCGTCCACGAGCTGTGCCACGTTCGCCAGTTCCGGGCCGGGAAGCCGCTCTTCTACCCGAAGTTGAGCTACGTCGATGCACCGTCCGAGATCGACGCCTACCGCCGGACGGTGCGCGAGGGCCGCCGGATCGGGATGCGCGACCGGGAGCTCTCGGAGTATCTGAAGGTCGAATGGATCTCGCCGGCCGAGCACGCGCGGCTCGCCCACCGGTGCGGAGTCGCGGTCGCGCGGCGGCGGGCCCGACGGACCCGCTGACCACCCCGCGGCGGGTGCCGACGGCTTATCTGCCGGACGGAAGTGGCCGGCCGATGGCGAAGATCCCGACGATCGAGCACCGGTTCTACTACTCGGCCTCCCCGCGCGCCGTCTTCGCGGCGCTCACCGACCCGAAGCAGCTGACGAAGTGGTTCGTCGGGAAGGCGGTCGTCGGGCTCCGGGAGGGCGGTCCGTACCGCCTCGCCTGGACGGGCGGGTACTCGATGCGGGGCCGGGTCCTCGCAGTGGAGGCCCCCCGGAAGCTCCGGATCGAGTGGAACGACCGTTTCCCGGGCAAGAAGGTCCGGACGACCGAGGCCCGGTTCACGGTCGAGAAACGGGGCCGCGGGACCTTGCTGACGGTGTCGCACCGCGGATTCCGCTCCGGGAAGAGCTGGATCGCGCTCTACGGCGGCGTCGAATCGGGCTGGGCGTACTACCTGACGAACCTCCGGGCCTACCTGGAACACGGGATCGACCTCCGGACGGAGCTCGACCAGCTGGGCTAGGGCGCTCGCCCACGCCCCGGCGACGTATCGCGGCGTGTCCGACCGCGACCTCAAGTACCGGGAGCGACCCTATCTTCCGTCAGCGGCCGTGGAACCAACGAACCGTTCCCCCCTGCGTGCGGAGCCCGCCTCCCCACCGAACCGCGCCGGCCGAAACGCCGACGCGTCGTCGCCGAGGTGACGATGCACGACTCGGTCGCGACCTTCTACGGAGGGTACGACCAGGTCGCGATGCGGCGGTTCGGGCCCGCCCGGATCCCCTGGACGCGCGTGGCGATCGTGGTCGCCGCGGCCCTCCTGCTCCTGTTCGTGGCGGCGGACGTCGCCGCGTTCGCGACCCCCCCGGCGACGGTCCGGATCACCGAGGTCGCGTGGTACGCGGAAGGGGGACTCCTGACGAGCACCTCCGGCGGAACCGTCCGTGCGGGCGCGACCTTCGTGGCGACGCTGACGTGCTCCACCCTCTGCTTCCGAGTGTCCGGGGTCACCGCCGCCGAGCCGTTCTCGGTCGTGAGCGTCTCCGTCGTCGATTCGCCGCTGCAGTGGGTGAACGTCACGGTGCGGGCGCCCACCTCGTCCTACGACGGTCCGCTCGCCCTGACGATCGTCCTGCCGTAGGCGACCGCGGTCGGCGCGGGCGGCCTACTCGAGGCTGAGGTACAGGAAGATCGACAGCGCGACGCACATCAACGCCTGGCCGAACGTCAGGAACCGACCCAGCCCGCCCGGCCCCACCCCGAACGCGGTGAACAGGAGCGGGGAGCTGAGGACGTTCTCCGCCAGCAGGGCGAGGAGGAAGACCCAGAGGCCGAGGACGAACGGCGCCCGGGTGGTCCGGTAGGTCCGGGCGTAGACGACGAGGAGCGCGGCCAGCAACGCGATCCCGACGGTGGAGAGGACGAGCATCGCGCCGTCGAGGGGCCGGGGCGGGATCGGGCCGCCCCCGCCGGGGCCCGGGGGTCCCGCCGGGGGACCGGGAAGCGTCAGGGCGAGGACGAGCCCGACGATCAATCCGATCCCGATCACGAGGAGCACCCACGCGCTCGCCTTTCCGAAGTTGCGGTTCGACGCCGTTGCCGTCATCGCTTACGTCCCTCCTCGAGCGCTCCCGCGCCGCGCCACGATCCGTTCCAGGACCGGCCAGCGGCTCTCGAGCGTGGAGGAGAGGAAGTAGACCTGGCCGTACCGGTCGCCGACCGGTTCGACGAGGCGGTTGGCCACGAGGACCTTCAGGTGGTGCCGAACGGTCGAGTAGTCGAGCCCGAGCACGTCCGCGAGCTGTTGCGCGTTCCGCGGCTGCGCCCGGATCGCGCGGAGCATCCGCACCCGGGTCGGGGCTCCCGCGCTCCCCTGGATCAGCCACCAGAGGAGGCGTTCGACGTCGTCCAAGGGACCCGCCGCGCCGGATTCCGCCCGGCGAGTATCTTCCTTTCGTTCGTCGGGCGACGACGGCATCGTCCGACGTCCGAACGACGATCCTTGGGGGAACGAGGGCCGATTCCGGAGCGATTCCGGAGGCTTCTCGGAAAATTCGCTTAACCCCCCCTCCCCCTGGTTCTCCTCGAGGTATGACGATGCGCGGACGGAGAGGTGTGGCGTCCCTGGTGGTGTTGGCCGTGGTCGGTGTCGTGGCGACGGGAGGCGGCGCGGCCGCCGTCCTGTTCGGGTACGGGGGACACGCGGGTCCCCCGGGCGGAGGGGCGGGCGGTCGCGGGTGTCCGCCTCCGACCAACGCCACGAGCGGGAACGGAACGGGCAATGCGACCGGGAACGGAACGGGACTCCCGCCCTGCGGGTGTCCTCCGCCCCCCTCGGGGAATGCGACGTCGGGTGGCAACGCGACGTCCGGGGGTCGGGGTCCGCCGCCTCCGTGCCCCTGCCCGCCTCCGCCCCGGTCGGGATCCGGCTCGGGCAACTCGACCAACGCCAGCCGGCCTCCTCCCCCCTGCTGCCCGTGCCCGCCGCCGGGGAACGGGACGAATTCGTCTTCCGGAGCCGGGACCAACGGGAGCGCGGGAGCGGGCCCGGGATGTCCTCCTCCGCCCGGGGGCACCCCCGCAGGGCGATCGGCGGGGGTGGAGTCCGTCGTGCGCGCGGTCCGCTCGGGCAACGCCCCGAGCCGTGCCGGCTAACGGACCCGTCCCGGCGGTCCCAACCCTTTCTCCGCGGTTCGCGGGCTCGCGGGGCTACTTCGCTTCGGGACCCGCCACGCTGACCGAGTGGATCCCGGGGAAGGCGTACGGGACCACGGACCAGGTCTTCCCGGCGTTCGGGCTC
>JASHWW010000185.1 GCA_030043855.1 Thermoplasmata archaeon | reverse complement strand
CCGACCAGTTCAACCGGTTCTACCACGCCGTCCCGGTGCTGAAGTCGGACGTCGAGCGCCCGAGCCGGCTCGCGCTCGTGGCGGCCGTACGGCAGACGCTCGGGAACGCGCTCGACCTGCTCGGCCTCGTCCGGCTGGAGACGATGTGAGGACGCGCTCGGCCGGCGTCACAAGGTCCAAATAGCACCTCTCCGTCGCCCCGCGAGGCCGACCGATGAGCATCCGCGACGATTTCGTGAAGTTCATCCAGCAGGGGAACCTGGTCCAGCTCGCGATCGCCTTCGTCATCGGCGCGGCGTTCGCCGCGGTCGTCGCCGCGCTCGTCGCCGACCTCATCACCCCGCTCATCGGGGCCATCTTCCACGTCAACTTCGCCGCGTTGACCTACACGCTGAACGGGAGCGTGTTCTACCCCGGGCTCTTCCTCAACGCGATCCTGACGTTCGTGATCGTCGCGCTGGTCGTCTTCTTCGTGATCGCGCTCCCGTACCAGCGCCACATGGACGCCGTGGCGAAGCGGAAGGGGGCGGCCCCGCCGACGACGCGCGCCTGCCCGCAGTGCCTCACGCAGATCCCGCTCGCCGCCACGCGGTGCTCCGCGTGCACGCAGGCGGTCCCCCCGGTTCCCCCGACGCCCCCAGCCGCTCCGCCGGCGTCGTCCTAATCGGTCGGTCGGAGCGGATCGGTCACCCCGGCCCGCGCGAACCCGCGGGCCCGCAGACGGCAGGCGTCGCACCGGCCGCACGGGACAGGTCCGCCCGCGTAACAGCTCCAGGTGAGCTCCCATGGAACCCCGAGTCGTTCGCCCAGCTCGACTACCTCGGACTTGGATTTCCTCACCAGCGGCGCCGCGATGCGGAGTTGCAGGCGTCCTTCGACGCCCGCCTTCGTCGCGAGCCGGGCCATCCTCTCGAAGGCGCGCAGGTACTCGGGCCGGCAATCGGGGTAGCCGGAATAGTCGATCGCGTTCGCCCCGAGCACGATCGTTCCGAGGTCGTGACTCTCGGCGTACCCGAGCGCTATGGCCAGCAGGATGGTGTTCCGTGCGGGCACGTACGTGGCGGGGATGGTGCCCGGCTCCGAGAGCGTCCGCCGCAGCGGCCGCGCCCGGTCGGTCAGGCTCGATCGCAGGAGCGGACCGAGGGGGAGCCGCAGGACGACATGGCGGGCCGCGCCGAATCGACGCGCGAGGGCCCGGGCCGACCGCACCTCGCGGGCGTGTCGCTGGCCGTAGAGCACCGTGATCGCGTGAACCCTCCGGAACCGCCGACGCGCCCACGCGAGACAGGTGGCCGAATCCATTCCGCCGGACAGGAGGACCACGCAGCCGCCGGTTCGGGGTCGTTCGGTCACCGCACGCCTCCGAACGCCGCCAGCAAGCCGGCGGCGATTCCGACGGCGGCGAGCATCCCGAGGAAGTTCGTCGAGCCCTTCGTCAGGTATCCCCGGTTCTCCAGGACCTCCCCGAGCACCGAGTCGACCTGGCAGCCGAGGAACCCGGAGGCGAGGACGATCGGAACGAATACCGCGATCCCGCCGAGCGGGGTCCGGAAGACCGCGAACACCCCGAGCCCCGCCACCGCGGTCGTGCCCGCGCCGACGAGGGCGTACAGCTCCCCGAGCGGCGAGACGCCGCCGTTCGTGCCCGCGGGAACCGGACGGAGCGTCAGGATGCTGCGGGCCCGCCCGGCGAGGACACCGAACTCGCTCGCGAAGGTGTCGGCCGCCCCGAACGCGAGCGCGCTCGCGAACAGCGCGGGCACGACCATGGGCGAGAGCGGGGAGCCCGGCCAGCCCCCCCCGATCGCCAGACCGGTCGGGATCAGGATGTGCGCGAGCACGTTCGACACGCCGCGTTCCCCGTGCGCGCCCTCCTGCACATTGCGCCGGGCCTTCTCCTCGAATCGGAACCGGGTCGCCAGGACGCTCGCGACGACGAAGAGGATCAGCAGGGCCAGGTACGGGAACCCGACGAAGACGACGATCGCCACGCCGAAGACCGCGGCCACGGCACCGGCCAGCGGGGTCAGAGCGCGAGCGGCGACCGCCCCGGCGGCGAGCGCAACCGTGACCGCGACCCCGGCGAGGGCGGGGGTGAACGACAGCACCACGCTCTTCCGCGGGCCGAGGGGGGATGGGGTTTAACGCCTTCTCCGAGGAGCGGCCACCCCCCGGCTCGGAGGGTCCGGGGCGTACGCGCGATCAGCCGCGGGCGAGGATGCGGAGCACAGCGCCGCGGAAGGTCGACGCGACTATCTCCGGCCGGACGCCGCGCTCGGCAAGCTCGCGTTCGGCCTCGTCCCAGTGGTGGGGTCCGACCGCCAGCGCCGTGAGCATGCCGAGCTTCTGACCGGCCTCGATGTCCAGCGCGCGGTCCCCCACGATCGCGCTCGCCGCGAGGTCGATCCCCCATTCGTCCCGGGCACGCTCGAACAGGAGGGTCCCCGGCTTTCGGCACGCACACCCGCGCTCCGGTGCGTGGGGGCACGAGTAGAACGCATCGATTGCGGCCCGGTGAGGGTGCAGGAGTTCGTTCAGGCGGCGATGGATCCGCTCGACGTCGTCCGCCGAGTAGAACCCACGCTCGACCCCGGATTGGTTCGTGACGCAGACGATCAGGAAGCGATGGTCGTGCGCGAGCGAAAGCGCCTCGCCGACGCCGCGGAACAACTCGAGCCGCGCCGGATCCTTCAGGTAGTGGAGGTCCGGGTTCAGCGTCCCGTCGCGGTCGACGAACAGCGCCCGGCGGAGATGCCCCGTCGTACCGTCCGCCGGCGTAGCCCTCCCCCGTCGTGGTCGAGGCGTCCGTCGGGATAAGGTTTCAATCGGCTTCGGGCCCTGCGGAGCCCGCCGTGGAAGACGCTGTGCCGCCCGCCGTGCTCCCGGACCTCAGCCGGGCGTGGGACGTGGCGCTCCGGCGCCTGGAAGCGATCGAGGGGCCGGTGGTCGTCCTCTTCTCCGGTGGCGTGGACTCGGGGTTCCTCGCGTGGGAACTCCGCCACCGCCCTGCTACCTCGCTGGCCACGATCGGAGCGCCGGGCAGCGAATCGCTCCAATGGGCGGAGACCGCGGCACGTCGGATCGGACTTCCCTGGTCCTCGACCGCGGTGACGGCCGACGCCGTGCTCGAGATGCGTGCCCGTCTGGCGGAGTGGGTCGGAGGGGCGAGCGCGGTCGAGCGGTCCGTGCGAACCGCGTTGGCGTTCGCGGTCGCCCACGCCCCTCCCGGGCACCTCGTGTGCGGACAGGGTGTGGACGAGTTGTTCCTCGGATACGCCCACTTCCGGGGGTTGGACCGAGACTCCGCGATCCGTCGGGCCGACTCGGAGACGGCGGCCCTTTTGGCGCGGGAGTGGCCCCGTACGTTCGCCCTGGCCTCCCATCTCGGCCGGTCGATCTCGGCCCCGTTCCTCGAGCCCGAATTCGTCCGTGCGGCGACCCGCCTTCCCGCCGAACTGCGCGTCCGCGATCACCCTCCGAAAGAGACGTTTCGGCGCTGGGCCGCGAGCCGCGGGCTGCCGGCCGAGATCGCCGACCGCCCGAAGCGGGCGCTCCAATTCTCGAGCGGAGTGGACCGCGTTCTCGGGCGCGGGTAGCGACGCCGGGCCGGGAGAGGGGCTCACCGGACGCGCTCGATGTGCCCCGCGCGAGCGCACGGATATATACGCGGTCCCGGGTCCCCGGTCGTGACGAGCGACGCGGGCTCTCTGATCTGTCCGCTCGACTTCCGGTACGGTCGCGCGCCGGTGCGCGACCTGTTCTCGCGGGAGGCCCGGCTCGGACGCGCGCTGGCCGTCGAGGCGGCGCTCGCGACCGTCCAGGCGGAGCTCGGCGTCGTGCCGAAGGAGGACGCGGCGGCCATCGCCGCGGCCGCGACCACGGCCCGGGTGACCGTCGACCGGGTCGAGGAGATCGAACGCGCCACCCGCCACGACGTCATGGCCATCACCCGGGCGCTGGCGGAGGCGGCCGGACCGGCCGGCCGATGGGTCCACTACGGCGCCACGAGCGCCGACATCACCGAGACCGCCCAAGCGCTCGAGTTCCAGGCGGTCGTGGCGGTGCTGCGCGACGATCTCGCCGACCTCGCTCGCGTGCTCGTCGACCTGGCGAAGAAACACCGCGCGACCGCGGAGGTCGGGCGTACCCACGGACAGCACGGCGTTCCGACCACGTTCGGGTACAAGGTCGCGGGGATGGCCGCCGAGGTCGTTCGTCACCGCGTCCGGCTGGCCGAGCTGACGCCGCGCCTCCTGGTGGGGAAGATGTCCGGAGCGGTGGGGACGGGCGCCGGCTTCGGTCCCCATGGGCGCGCCCTCGAAGAGAAGGTGATGGCGAAGCTGCACCTGCGTCCCGACGAAGCGCCGACCCAGCTCGTCGGACGGGACCGTCTGGCGGAGTTCACCAACTTTCTCGCCCTGGTCGCGTCCACGGCCGAGCGGCTCTCCACGGAGGTGCGCAACCTCCAGCGCACGGAGCTCGCGGAGGTGCAGGAACCGTTCGACGAGGAGCACCAGGTCGGGAGTTCGACGATGGCCCAGAAGCGGAACCCGGTCGTCTCCGAGAACGTCACGAGCCTCGCGCGTCTCGTCCGTGCGTTCGCGCTGCCTCCGCTCGAGAACATGGTGCAGTGGCACGAGCGGGACCTCGCGAATTCGGCGAACGAGCGGATCGTGATCCCGCACGCGGTCGTCCTGACCGACGATCTTCTGACGAAGCTCCGCGAGGTGTTCGCGGGGCTCAAGGTGAGCCCGCAGCGCATGAGCGAGGAACTCGCGCGCACGGGGGGGGCGGCGATGACGGAGAACCTGATGCTCGCGTTGACCTCCCGGGGACTCGCCCGCGGCGAAGCGCACGAGCTCCTCCGCAACCTCTCCCGCGGGGGCGGGGACGAGTCCGCGCTCGCCGCGCGGGCTCGGGTCGATCCCCGGATCACCCGACTCGTTCCGCCGGAAGAGGTCGACGAACTGCTCGACCCGTCCGGCTACGTCGCCGCGGCGGCCGCCAAGACCGATCACGTCCTCGCCGCCTTGGAACGGGCGCTCGCGACATGACGTCGCCCCCGGCCGGGTGGACCGCGCACCTTGTGCTCCGCACGGGACGACCGGAGCTGGCGGAGTGGATCCGTAGGGCGCTGGGCCCGGAAGCCGCCCGGGAGGTCCCGAGGGCCCGAGCGGAGCTGGACCCGCCGCAGGCCGGAACGGTCGGGCTGCAGATCCGCGCTCGGGACGCCGGTGCCATGCGCGCGGCGCTCAACACCTATCTCGGTTGGTGGGACCTGTCCATCGCCGCCGTCCGGAGCGCGGACGGAGCCCCGGCCGCCGGCTCCGGCGGAAGCTCCTGAGCGAAGCCCTTATCTTCGGGTCGAGGTGGCACGCCCCGTGGCGCTCCCCGCGAAGCTCCAGAACGATCTGAAGCAGTTCCAGCGCCTCCAGCAGGAGCTCGCGACGATCCAGCAGCAGCACCTGCAGCTGGACCTCAAGCTCCGCGAGGTCACGCACACCCTCGAAGAGCTCGGCACGGTCCCGGAGGATGCGGTCCTCTACCGGCCGATCGGCGGGTTGCTGCTCCGGGCGAAGAACCGGAAGGAGGTCCAGGACCTCCTGACCGAGGAGAAGGAGACCCTCGAGGTTCGGGTCAAGGCGGTCGAGCGGCAAGAGAACCACTTGAAGGAGCGGTACACCGCGATGCAGCAGGATCTGTCGGCCCAGCTGCAGGCCGCCGGCGTGGCGACCTCCCCCAGCGCCGACGGCGAGCCGTAGGTCCGCTCAGGACCTTCGCCGGATCAGGCGATCGCCGATCTCCCGGACCAGGGGCTTCCCCCGTGCGGGGATCGAACGACTGCGGGCGAGGCGCGTCAGCGCGCGCGCCTCGAGCTGCTCGATCCGACGCTCCGAATAGGCGAGGCTGCCGGTCGAGCGGATCACGTCTCGCGCCCGTTCCACGTCCTCGGGCGTCGCGTGGGGATTTCCGAGCACGCGGCCGAGCCGGGTTCGATCGGCCTCGGTCCCGTCCGCCCACGCCTTGACGACCAGCAAGGTACGTTTCCCCTCGATCAGGTCGTTCGAGCTCTTCCCCGACTCGTCGGCGTCGAACCCGGCGCCGAGGACGTCGTCGCGAAGCTGGAACGCGATCCCGAAGTCGATCCCGACCGCCTCGAGATCGGCGAGGCTCGTCCGGCGCCGTCCGCCGAGGAGGCTGCCGAGGAGCAGCGGGGACGCGACCGTGTAGACCGCGGACTTCAGCCGATGGACGTTCAGCACGTCGTTCTCGGTGACGTCGCCCGGCGACGCGGTCCCGTTCCGGATGTCGAGCAGCTGTCCGTACGCGGTCAGCCGCGTCATCCGCGCGAATTCGGCCATCGCGGCCAAACGCGCGCCGGGGCTCACCCCGACCGACAGGAGCGCATCGACCGTGAACGGTTCCTCGAGATCCCCGAGCGTGATCGCAATGCCGGTCCCGTACTCCTCGCTCGCCCCCTCGCGGTGCTCCGTGCGATGACGCTCGGCCATCGACCGATGCAGGGTCGGACCGCCGCGCCGCTCGTCGGCATGGTCGATGATATCGTCGTGGATCAGCATCCAGCTCTGGAAGTGCTCGAGACTGGCGGCGGCCGGCAACGCGGGCCGCGGGTCCCGCCCGGTCGCGAGGTGATACCCGGCGAGGAGCAGGAGGGCACGGAACCGCTTGCCGCCCCGCAGGGTGAACTCGGCATTCGCGTCGACGTACGCCTCGACGCCCCGCGGAGCGTCGCGCCGGGCCGCCCGATACGACGACCGCAACTCGCGTTCGAGCGCGGGAACGTATCGATAGAGCGCAGCGAGATTCACGGCGCCTGCGTCTGGACGACCATCGTATTTAACGCACCGGGCCTTGCCATCGGCGATGGCGTCGTCCGGGTTCGTCCAGCTCTCCGGAGCCCTGATCGAAGCGATGGGCCAGCGGATGGACGCCGTGAAGCCGATCGAGGAAGGAGTGGTCCTCCGGACCGGCGATCGGTTCCTCTACGCCTTCCTGGAGGACCCCGCCCGCGTTTCGCTCGAGACCGTCCGTCGACTGTTCGACGACGGCGGCGTCGCGCCGGTGCACGTCGTCGTGCTGACGCCGGGGCATCTGCCGCTCGCGATCTCCGCGGAGGTCGTCCGCCGTACGGGCACTCTGGTCGAAGGCCCCCGGTTCGCCGAGCTCGCGCGCCAGCTCGGTCTCGGGGCGATGCTCGGCGACGCGCCTCGGGCGGCCCCGACGGAGGCACGTCGCCTGTTGCCCTCCGCGCAGCAGCTCGACGAGGTGATGCGGCGCGCCCGAACCTGGCTCGACTGGGGCGTTCCGGCGCTCGCCCTCCGCTTTTTCCGACAGGCTTCGGACATGAAGCCCGGATTCCTCCCGGCCCGCGTCGGGGTCGGGCAGTCGCTGCTGGCGCTCCGCCTCGTCGACGAGGCCGACCGCCAGTTCGACGAGGTGCTGAAGAGCCGCCCCGAGGACGTGGAGGCGCGGCTGGGAAAGGCCGCGGTCCTCGGCGCCCGCGCCCAGCCCCAGAAGGAGGTCGAGCTCTACCGGACGCTGCTGCAGGAGGACGAGGCACGGACCGAGGTGCGCGCGCATCTCCTGGCGGCGCTGATCGAGCTCGGCGACTGGCGGGGCGCGCGCGTGGAGGTCGAGGCGATGCTCGTGCGCACCCCGGAAGAACCCCAGCTCCGGTTCCTGCACGCCGTCGCGCTCACCCGGACCGGGGAGAAGGCGCTCGGCGAAGAGGAACGCGAGGAGGCCCGCCGCCTCGGCCTCTCGTTCGAACGCGAAGAGGTGCTCTGCCGGCACTTGGGACTCCCAGCCCCAGCTCCCCCGGCGACGGCACCGGCGGCGACGTCTCCGGCGCCCGAGGGGCGCGCGACGCCGTCCGGCGGCCCGGCTCGGGCGACCAAGGGGCCACGCCGGACTTCGAGGAAACCGGCCGGGTCGGCGCGTCGGACATCGCCCGTCGCGCCCGCGAAGTCGAAGAGGGCGAACGCGCACCGCAAACGTAAGTAGGCGACTCCCGACTCGTTTGGTCGAGGGCCCGATGCGCGTCGTCTCCGTCCTGCCGAGCGCGACGGAGATCGTCTACGCCCTCGGCCATGGCGCCGAACTGGTGGGCCGGAGCGCCGAGTGCGACTACCCCGGGGACGCGCGGAGGCTCCCGGTCGTGATGCGACCGCGCGCCTTCGATACCGATCGGCCGTCCGCGGAGATCGACGCGCGCGTCCGGGCCGATCGCGCTTCGGACGAGAGCCTCTACCAGCTCGACGTCGACCGCCTGCGCCGCCTGGCCCCCGACCTTCTGTTGACCCAGGACCTCTGCGGGGTCTGCTCCGTCACGGAGGTCGAGGTCGCGGCAGCCTGCGCTACGGCCGGCATCCGTCCCCGCACGGTCTCCCTGACCCCGAGGACGCTGGGAGGGGTCTGGGATTCGATCGCCGCCGTCGGACGCGCTCTGGGCGATCCGTCCGCGGGTCACCGGCTGTCCGATGCGTTGCGCTCGCGCGCCGCGCCCCGACCCGGCTCTCCCCGGGGACGGGTCGCGGTGGTCGAGTGGCTCGACCCGCCGATCCTCGCCGGACTGTGGGTCCCGGAGATGGTGGTTGCGGCGGGAGCCGCCTACGTCGGACCCGGCCCGGGCGACGTCGGACTCCGGACCTCGTGGGAGGCACTGCGGCGCGACCCGCCAGAGTATCTCGTCCTCTCCCCGTGCAGCTTCTCCGTCGAGCGCACGTTGGCCGAGCTCGGGAGCCCGCGACTCTCGGAAGCGATCTCCGCGGTCCCAACGAAGGCTCCCCCGCTCGTGGCCGACGAGGCGTACTTTAGTCGCCCGGGCCCGCGGCTCGCCGATGGCGTCGACCTGCTCCGCGGACTCCTCGACGGCGCGATCGAGGACCCGCCGATGCCGGTCCTGCGGTGGGGCCCTTCCTCTCCCGAGGTATCGGCGTGATGGGCCCGCAACCGGCGCCGTACGGCTACGCCTGGACGTCGACGGCCCGCGCCCGGTTGACGACCTCGCCAACGGAGTTGCGCGACATCGCCATCGCCTACGTGGTCCTCACCATCGACCTGCTGATCCTGTACAGCGGCAGCACCGTCCTGCTCGGCGGCGCGGCGACCGGTCTCTTCACGTCGGCCTCACCGATCCTGATCGTCGTGTCGGCGACGGCCGCGTTCACGGGCTTCGTCGCGCACGAGATGGCGCACAAGATCACCGCGCAACGGCGCGGCTTCTGGGCCGAGTTCCGGATGTCCCCGATGGGACTCGCGATCTCGTTCGTCTCGGCGTTCATCGGGATCCTGTGGGCGGCTCCCGGCGCCACGGTCGTGGGCGGGATCGCGCCCTACGACCTTCGAAACTGGGGGGTCACCAGCCTCGCCGGACCCCTGACGAACATCGGATTCGCGACCGTCTTCTACGTTGGGGCGATCGGCCTGTTCCTCGCCGGTTCGGGATTCTTCGTCTGGTTGCTGTTCCTCGCCTTCATCAACACCTGGTTCGGGACGTTCAACCTGTTGCCGTTCGGACCGCTCGATGGGGCCAAGGTCCGACGGTGGGACTCCTCCCTGTGGCTCGACGTGTTCGTCGTCAGCGCCGGCCTGACCGCGATCTGCGCCCTCGCGCTCTTTGTGTACGGGAGTCCGTTCCTCGCCTGGTAGGATCCCGATGACGCGACCGCGGGTGCTCGACCTGGGTTCGGATCGCCAGCTCATCGACTTGGACTTCCGGGACTCCGAGGGATTGGTCGCCGCGTACCTCCTGCCCCAGGAGGACGGCTGGACCCTGGTCGAGACCGGGCCGGCGAGCTGCCGGGACGCCCTGTTCGCCGGGCTCTCGGCGGCCGGGGTCGGCCCCAACGAGATCCGACGGGTCTTCGTCACGCACATCCACCTCGACCACTCGGGCGGAATGGGCGCCGTCGTCGACGCGTTCCCGAACGCCGCGTTCTACGCGCATGCGCTCGGGGTGCCCCACCTGGTCGACCCGACCCGCTTGGTCGCCAGCGCCCGGCGGACGTGGGGAGCGGCGGCCGATCCCCTTTGGGGTCCGATCGTCCCGGTTCCCGCCCCGCGGATCCATGCGCTGGCCGGAGGAGAACGCTTCGACCTCCGCGGTGGCGAGTTGGAAGTCCTGGCGACCCCCGGGCATGCCAAACACCACCTCGCCTTCTTCGACTCGGGGATCCGCGGAGTCTTTACCGGGGACGGAGCGGGCGTCCGCCTCGAGCGATCCTCCCACGTCCGCCCGGCCGTGCCTCCGCCCGACCTCGACCTGGAGGCGCTGTTCGCGAGTCTCGACGCGATGCGACGGACGGAGCCCCGCCTCGTCCTCCTGAGCCACTTCGGACCGACGCCGGACGGCGCGGCCGAACTCGGGAAGTACCGCGCGGTGGTCGAAGCCTGGCGCGAGGTGGCGCTGGCGGCCGCGCGAGAGTCGCCGACCGTTCCCGCGATCGCCCGCCGGTTGCAGGAGTACGACCGCGCCGGACGACCCGCGCCGGAGGCGGACCGCGCGATGCTCGTCTCGGGCTACGAGATCGCGGCCCAGGGGTTCCTCCGCTACTTCGAGACCCGCGGTTGGATCTTGTCCTCTCGGGACGGCCCGTCTACCGACGCCGCGCCGCCTCGGCCGGGTCGAGAACCGTGACCAGGTTCGTGGGACGGCCCCGAACGGGGTACCCTGCGGTCATCACGATCGGGCCCTCCCCCGCATAGTCGCGTCCCAGCACGAGATGGGCGGCGACGCGGGACATCTCGGTCAGGTCCCGGTACTCCGGTGCACGCACCGATTCCACGCCCCGAACGAGGGCTAGCGCCCGGCGCGTCGATCGGTCGCGGGCGAGCGCCAGGACCGGCGTCGAGGGCCGGAGCGCCGCGATCAGCCGGGCGGTCCGACCCGAGTGGGTCGGCGTGACGATGACCCGGGCCCCTACCTGCTCGGCGACCTCGACGGCCGCGGCGGCGACCGACCGCTCCGACTCCGGGGTCGGAGACGCGCGGCGGAGCTCGCGCACGGGCCGGGGATCGTAGGCCGGCTCCGTTGCCTCGGCGATCCGGGCGAGCCACCGAACGGCCTCGACCGGGAAGTGGCCGACCGCGCTCTCTTCGCTGAGCATCACCGCGTCGGCGCCGTCGAGGACGGCGTTGGCCACGTCGGTCGCCTCCGCCCGCGTGGGGCGGGGCGCGTCCAGCATGCTCAGCAGCATCTGGGTCGCCACGATCGCGAATCGCCCCGACGCGTTCGCGCGACGCAGGAGCTCCTTCTGCTCCAGCGCCAGTCGCTCGAGCGGAACCTCGATGCCGAGGTCCCCGCGGGCGACCATGATCCCGTCCGCGATCGCGAGGATGCCGTCGATCCGCTGCAGCGCTTCGGCGCGTTCGATCTTGGCGATGATGCGCACCGACCGCCCGCGGGGGTGGCGGTCCAGCCAGCGTCGAGCGAGGCGAACGTCCCGTGCGTCCGAGACGAACGACAGCGCGAGGAAGTCGACCCCCTCTGCAAGGGCGAGTTCGGCATCGTGCCGATCCTTCGGGCCCAGAACGGAGGCCCGCAGGTGGGCCCGGGGAAGAAACAGTCCGGCGTGCGACCGGACCTCGCCTCCGGCGACGACGCGCGTGACGATCGCGCGCGAGCGCACGGACTCGATCCGCAGCTCCACGTTCCCGTCGCCGAGCAGGACGGGGTCGCCCCGACGCCCGACGTGGGCGAAATCCGGGAGCTGGGCCCCGGCGCGGTGATCGTCCCCCGGGGCGGACCCGTCATCGAGCGTCCAGACCCGCCCATCGCGAAGATGGACCGAGCCCGTCGCCAAGTCCCCGATCCGTATCTTCGGGCCCTGGACGTCGGCGACTACCGCGACGTCCCGTCCCGTCCGGGACGCGGCCGTCCGGATCGAGCGGATCGCCGACCGGTGCTCGTCGTCCGTGCCGTGCGAGAAATTCAGGCGGAACGCGTCCGCGCCGGCTCGGATCAGTTCGCCGACGCGCGCCGGCCCTCGGGTCGCCGGCCCAACGGTCGCGAGGATTTTCGTCCGGCGCATGCGCGTCCGAGCGCGCGGTCCCTCATACGGGTGCCGTCCGGAACGGGAGCCTTTAACCTCGAATCCCACTCCTCCGGACAGCCCCGTGGTGTAGTGGCCAAGCATGCTGGCCTTTGGAGCCGGCGACAGCGGTTCGAATCCGCTCGGGGCTA